>JBEBWH010000139.1:0-8070 GCA_040392305.1 Bradyrhizobium sp.
CTTCTGGCGGCGGCACAGCACCTGGATGGCGCGATTGATCTCGGCGTTGCGGCCGATCACTGGATCGATCTTGCCGTCGCGCGCCTTCTTGTTGAGGTTGACACAATAAGCCTCCAGCGCGTCGCCCTTCTTCTTGGCGTCGTCGCCGCCCTTGGTCTCGGTCTCCTCGTCGACGCCGCGCACCGGCCGCGCCTCGGACACGCCGGGACGCTTGGCGATGCCATGGCTGACGTAATTCACCGCGTCATAGCGCGTCATGTCCTGCTCCTGCAGGAAATACGCCGCATGGCTCTCGCGCTCGGCGAAGATCGCGATCAGCACATTGGCGCCCGTCACCTCCTCGCGGCCCGAGGACTGCACATGGATCACCGCGCGCTGGATCACGCGCTGGAAGCCGGCGGTCGGCTTGGCGTCGTCGGAGCCGTCGGTAACGAGATTCTCGAACTCGGTTTCGAGGTAGTTGACGAGGCTGCCGCGCAGCTTGTCGAGATCGACGCTGCAGGCCCGCATCACGGCCGCCGCATCGGAATCGTCGATGAGGGCAAGCAGCAGATGCTCGAGCGTCGCATATTGATGGCGGCGCTCGTTGGCGATGGCCAGCGCACGATGCAAAGACTGCTCAAGGCTATGGGAAAAAGTCGGCATTCGCGTCCTCTATGGCCCCCGCCAATTTCAATTCGAAAGGTTGTGATTCCGGCATCCGTTGCATTCGTCGCACGCCGGGATCAGCACCCCTTCACGTTCAGTACAACAGCATCGCACTCCTCGCCGTTCCTCCCTCGCAAGCCTACTTCTTTTCCATCACACATTGCAAAGGGTGTTGATGCTTGCGGGCGAAATCCATCACCTGCGTCACTTTGGTCTCGGCGATCTCGTAAGTGTAGACACCGCATTCGCCGATGCCGTGGTGATGCACGTGAAGCATAATCGTGGTGGCTGCTTCGGCATCCTTCTGGAAAAACCGTTCCAGCACATGAACGACGAACTCCATCGGCGTGTAGTCGTCGTTAAGGATCAAAACGCGATAGAGGTTGGGCCGCTTGGTCCGCGGCTTGATCTTGGTGATGACCGACGTCCCCGGCCCGCCATTGCCGTCGGTCCGACCGCCATTGGCCATCAGGCGTTCGCGCGGGGCCGCTGCGGAGCCCTGCGGGCTCTGGAAGACAAATCGCGATTGTAAAGATGGTTCCAACATGGCTCTTGCTTGCAATCCTTGCCGTCCCCCGGGCGGTTCATCTGGACGGCAAGCGGAAACCTTAACGATCGCCAGCGACCCCGCGACCGCTGCCAGCGCATCCCCTCCCGGGTACCACCGACAATATGGGTTGCCGACGGCATACCGCAAGCGGCCCCCGGCCCCGGCCGGCATGGTCATGCCGGCGCACCGAAATCCTGCACGGTTAACGGTTGCTATGCAAGTTCAATGAATGCCGGCATACGCCGTTCAGCAATTGTTGACAGCAATTCCAGCTGCCCGAGGCCGTGCAGCCGCTGATCCGGCGATCTACCTGTTTTTCACCGCAGCACTTTACCGGCTGTTCATTGACACAAGGCGAAATCATCAGCGCTGCGGACCGCGGGCGAGGCTCCGGCGCTGCACTGGTGACAGCGATGATTCTCTCAAGGCTGACGACTTCTGTGTCCAAAGATTGCGGTCGCGCAGGCGATGCCGGCGCAGCCGCTGCCTCCGGCTTGTCGCGGCCTGCACGCTGGTGGCGTCAACTCCGCACGTCAGCCGTCGATGCGGCGCAGCGGCGAAGGCTTCTTCCGCGCTCCCTTCTGTCAATCCTGCAACCTGGGATGTTTCCGATGACCGCCCTTCGCCCGGCCGCCGCCCGTCTGCGGCGGGATGCCGCCGCATTTCGACAGGATCGGCGCGGCAATGTCGCCATCCTGTTCACGCTCGCGATCGTTCCGATTCTTGGCCTGGTCGGCGCCGCGGTCGACTACAGCCGCGCCAACAGCGCGCGGACGGCGATGCAGGCGGCGCTTGATGCGACCGCTCTGATGATCTCGCGCGATGCGGCCAAATTGTCGCAGGAAGAGATCACTTCCCGCGCCCAGGCATATTTCAGCGCGAGCTACGATCGGCCCGAGGCGACGATCGAACCGCTGTCGATCACCTACACCCCCAATAGCGGCGACGGCGCGACCGTCGTGGTCAGCGCCAGAGGCTCGATCAACACCGCGTTCATGAAGCTGGCCGGCATCCAGTCCATCGAATTCGGCTCGGGCTCGACGACAAAATGGGGCTCGGCGCGATTGCGCGTCGCGCTCGCGCTCGACAACACCGGCTCAATGTCCAGTTCCGGAAAAATGACCGCGATGCAGGAGGCGGCCAAGGACCTCGTCGATACGCTCAAGGCGACCGCCAAGAGCGATGGCGACGTCTATATCTCGATCATCCCCTTCGCCAAGGACGTCAACGTCGGCCCGAGCAATTATGCCGCCGACTGGCTGGACTGGAGCGAGTGGGAAGCAGAGCCGGTCTTCACCAAGCCGAGCAACTGGGCCAATATCGGCCCCGGATCAAGTTGCCCGTTCAGCAACAGCAGCCACGGCTTCACCTGCACGGATCGGCCTGCGACGGCCAGCGGCGCCCGCAGCGCCGGGTCGATCCCCTCAAGCGGCTCCTATGCCGGTTATATCTGCCCGAGCATCGATAACGGCCGCAAGAACTCCACCAAGAGCAGCGTCTATTACAACGGCTGCTACGACAGCGTGCCATCGGGCACGACGACGTCGTCCAACGTCGTCAGCAGCGGTCGCAACGCAAGCTGCAGCGGCTACTCCAACTGCACCTGCTCGGGCAGCGGGCGTGACAAGGTCTGCACCCAGACCACGACAGTCACGACCTACTCGCATACGTGGATCAAGAATGCGCGCACGACGTGGAACGGTTGCGTCACGGACCGCAACAAGAACTACGACACCACCGCCGACCCGCCCTCAAGCGCAGCGACGCGGTTCTTTTCCGAACAGCACTCCGCCTGCCCTTCCGCGGTCACGCCGCTCAGCTACGACTGGGACAATCTGAAGATCGAGATCGATGCCATGAGGCCGAGCGGCAATACCAATCAGGGCATCGGCATGGCGTGGGGGTGGCTGTCGCTGCTGCAGCAGAAGCCGATGAACGCACCGGAGCACGAGGCCAATTTCAAATACAACCGCGTCGTGATCCTGCTCTCGGATGGCGACAATACGCAGAATCGCTTCTCGACCAGCGTCACGGCCATCGATGGGCGTCAGAAGATCCTCTGCGACAACGCCAAGCAGGCCGGCATCGAGATCTACACCATTCAGGTCAACACCGACGGCTCGGCCAATTCCAGCGTTATGCAGTATTGCGCGAGTTCGCCGCGGCACTTCTTCACGACCACCACGGCCGGCGGCATCGCCTCCGCGTTCGGTCAGATCGCCACGCAACTGTCGCAGTTGCGCATCGCCCGATAAGCCTTTCGCACCCAGCAAAAAGCCCGGCCAAACCGGCCGGGCTTTTTTCGTTGAGAAGTGCTGAGACGGTGCTCAATGCGCCGAAGTGAATTTCGACGCATAGCCCTCGAACGGCTTGTAGGCCTGCTTGGCGAGGTCGGCATAAAGTTCGCCGATCTTCTGCGAGCCGGCCACGAAGGACTCATAGGACGAGCGCGCATACTCGGTCTGCAACTCGATGGCCTTGTCGAACGACTTCACCGTCGCAAGCTTCTCGATGAAGGCGCTGCCGTCTTCCATCGACTTCTTGGAATACTCACCGATGGCGCTGGCGATTGCCTGAACGCCCTTCGAAACCGAATTGGCCGCCGCAACGCTGGCGTCGAACTGCTCTTTGCCGAACTGCTGAAACTCGTCGATCTTGACCATAAACGTGTCCTTGCTGATCTCGCTGAAATTCTGCCGGGAGCGCCTCCCGACCGCGGCAATTCCGCCGCATTTATACCGCGACGCACAATCACGGTCAACAAACTTTGTGCGTCGCACAAATCAGGACGATTTCCGGGGGCGCGGAAAGGGTTGCTTAACCCTTTGGAAACCGCCTGAATCTAACTTCAACAACTGAGTTGATCGTTACCGGCCGAGCGGAAATTATCGGCAAATCAGCCCGTTATTCGCCGCCTCTGGAGATTGGGACGAACTTCCCGGCAAATGCGCTGCCGGTCAAAAATAGTGTGACCAAGCCTCATCGAAGAGCCGTGTCGGCATAATTTAGCCTCACGGGTCGGTGATTGAAATGCAACTGAATTGGGGACGTTGATGCTCCGGACCACCCAGGCATCCTCGCGTGCGGTACGGATCGCTCTGCTGGGGCTCGCCGCCGTCGTCGGATTGACTCTCGCGACGACAGGCACCGCCGACGCGCGCAAGCGTAAGCATCGCCACCACAAGCCGACCGCACAGGCCAGCTACAATCCGAAATTCGCCTCCATCATCGTAGACGCGAAATCCGGAACGGTGCTGCAGTCCAGCAATCCCGATGCGTTGCGTCACCCCGCATCGCTGACCAAGATCATGACGCTCTACCTGCTGTTCGAGCAGCTCGAGAGCGGCCGGATCAAGCTCGACTCCGAGATGGAAGTTTCCGCGCATGCGGCGCGCCAGCCGCCGACCAAGCTCGGCCTTCGCCCCGGCCAGACGCTGCGCGTCGAAGACGCCATCAAGGGCCTCATCACCCGTTCGGCGAATGACGCCGCGGTCGTCGTCGCCGAAACCGTTGCCGGCGACGAAGGCGATTTCGCCCGGCTGATGACGCGCAAGGCGCGCGCCCTCGGCATGACGCGCACGGTCTATCGCAACGCCTCCGGCCTTCCCAACGACGATCAGGTCACCACCGCCCGCGATCAGGCCACCCTCGGCCGCGCCATCCAGGAGCGCTTTCCGCGTTACTATCGCTACTTCTCGACGGTGTCGTTCAACTATCGCGGCCGCAACATCCGCAACCACAATCACCTGCTCGGCAAGGTCGAGGGCGTTGACGGCATCAAGACCGGCTATATCCGCGCTTCCGGCTTCAACCTCGTATCGTCGCTGCGCCGCGGCAACCGCCATCTCGTCGGCGTCGTGATGGGCGGCCGCAGCGCCGGCTCGCGCGACGCGACCATGCGCAACCTGCTCGCCGAACATCTCAACAAGGCGTCGACACGCCAGACTGTCGCGGCCATCACCGAGCGCAGCGTGCCCGACGCCAATGCAGCAGTGGCCGAGGATGCCGCAAGCGCGCGCCAGAATCGCACGGTTCAGGTCGACGGCGCGGTGAAGGTCGCCGCCGCTTCGCCCGATACCGTTGAAACGCCCGCGCCGCGCCCGCGTCCGGCCACCGCGCCGCAGCCGGCCGCGGCAGCGACCCCGCCCGCCCCCATGACCAGCGGCGTCGTCGCCGCCGGCCAGCTCGCCGCCATCCCCGGCTCGACCGAGCCGATCAAGCCGGTGCGCATCCGCACGGTCCAGGTCCGCGCGGGCCAGGCCGCTGCCGCCAATCCGCCGCCGCCGGCGCAGCCGACCGTCGTCGCCTCCGCCTCGGCCGACGCTCTCGAAACATCCGGCGCGCTGCCGCGCGCGGCAATGCCGCCGCAGCCCGCGGGCCATGGCACCGGCAACGGCATTCTCGGCGTGCTGCCCGCCTCAACCGCGCCGGCCGTAACCGTTGCCGCCGCCTCCGAGCCCGATCCGCGCCGACAGACCACCGCCAGCGTGCAGGAGAGCGGTGCGATCAAGCCCGCCGCCGCCCATTCCGGCTGGATCGTTCAGGTCGGAGCGCTCGAGTCGGAAAGGCAGGCCAAGGCGCGGCTTGAAGCCGCACGCAGCCAGGCCCAGCTTCTCAACAAGGCCGACCCCTTTACCGAGACGGTGAGCAAGGGCCGCAAGACGCTTTATCGCGCGCGTTTTGCCGGGCTCGATCGTGGCGAGGCGGAAAAGGTGTGCCGTACGTTGCGACGGTCCGATATGTCCTGCATCACGCTCAGGAACTAAATCTCAACACATCACCGATAGGGTGGATGGTGGCAACGCCGGAGCAAGAACCGGCGGCCACCGGCATGCCAACGCGCCGCACGGCGCAGCAATGCCCCAGGGATCAATCGTCGGCGTCCGACAGAAGACAGAAGATCATTCGCAGTCAGTAGCGTTTGTTGCGTTGCCGGAGTTCAGCTGCGATGCGTGCTAAGCAAAGTGTCCTTGGCCTCGTTGATACGGGCGGCCAGATACGTCGACCCCCCCTGATCGGGATGGAGTTTCTTCATCAGGGCGCGATGAGCCCGGCTGATCTCGTCCGGGCTCGCACCCGGCTGCAGGCCAAGGATCTGATAAGCCTCATCGCGCGACATTTTGCCGTTCGACGCCGCGCCGCGCTCCCGCCCTGCCGCGTTGCCCTGCGCGTGCTGACGCCAGGCGGGAAACCGGCGGTCCAGATAACTTTCAAGTAGCGCGCAGCTCTCCGCATCGAACGTCGTCATCAGCTGCGCAAGCTGCGGAAGATCGAACTCGTCGAGAGAGCGGCCGGCATGGGTGCCGGCAATGATGCGGCCGCTCAGCGCGCCGGTATCGTGATCCAGCGTCATGTCGAGGAATGACGAGCGCACGGCCGAGGCCCGCCCCGACGAGCGGCCGCCCCATCCACCCCAGTTCCGGAAGCCGGACGCGGCGAGCGGCGACCAGCCAAGCAGCCCGGCGCCGAACATCCCGAGCGGGATGGCGACCGCCAGTTGTCCGCGAAATCCGATGAAGGCGGCAGCGGCGAGCACGAGAACGCCGCCGCCATTGCGGATCAGGCGTGCAAGCGCCTTGGGGTCGGCCTTCTTCACCGCCTGAAGCAGGAAGTAAAGCAGCGCGAAGACAATGATTCCGGCGAGCAGGGTCGGCATGCGCCATAGATAATACGTTGCGGCCCCTGACGAAAGCCGCGCTGGCGCCGCATGCTGCGGCAGGACGCCCGCCCTCTATCGGAGTTGCTGAAGCAGCCGGGTCGCGCCCGGCGTCGATTGCGACAGCTGTTCAAGGGCGGCGCGCCCGCCCGCCGCATAAGCCGCCGCCGCCCGCAACAGTTCGCGCAACTGCGCCGCCGCGCCCGGATCGAACCGGCACCACGCGCCACCACTCAACCGGGCGATTTCGCGGAAGACCGCCGTCGCGCCACCGTCGTCCCCCTCCTGAAACATGAACACCGGCACCTTGAGCATTCCCAGCTCGCCGGCGCTGGCGCAGAGGTCGTCGGCATCCTCCTCCATCGCGTCGCCGACGAAGACCAGCGCGCGCACGCCGTGGGCGACGGCTTCGCGCCGCGTCTCGGCCAGCACCTTGCCGATCTGCGTATGACCGCCGGCTACCGCGATACGGGCCATGAGACCGGCCAGCCGGTCCGGGTCGGAGATCCATTGGCTGGCGCGACATTCGTTGAGGCCGCGATAATAGACAAGACGGATGTCGAGACCGCCGATCGCGGCCGCTTCCCTGAACATATCGGCTTGCAAGTGGCAGGCCATGTCCCAGGTCGGCTGGCGGCTCATGGTGGCGTCAAGCGCGAAGATCAGCCGGCCGCGCCCTCGTTGCGGCGCATGCTGGGCCATCGCCCGGCTCTGCGCCAGAAACGCGGCGATCTCCGCAGATGAGGACGTGACGGCATCCGGCGTGCGCGCCTCCTGCGCAGGCACTACGCGGGTCGTCGAGAGCGTCGGCTTGGAATCACGAACCATCGCGCGCTTCATCTTGAGTCATCCCGGACTCATGTGAGGCCAAACGGCAGCACAATCAAGCCGCCACCGAAGCGGATGAACATCATGGCTGATGGAAAGTCGCGGGGAAGCTTGCCTTCGGCAGCCGATGCGGTCCCGCCCGCTGTTACGGCGTCACCGTCGAATACATCACATCGGGCCGATCGGGCTTGAGCCGGACAACGGCAGGCGCATTGTCGGTCTTGCTGAGGAACTTCTCCAGCGCCCCGGCGATCTTCTGCTTGACGCTGACAGGACCGCGATCGCTCATCTCGGTGTGCTGAGCATCGGTCTGCACCACTTCGATGTCGTTTTCCTTGCACAGTTCGTCGCCCGGCACCACGCCAGGATCCGGCTTCCAGTCGTTCGA
>JBEBWH010000140.1:0-7992 GCA_040392305.1 Bradyrhizobium sp.
ACCTGGAACTGGTAGTAATGCTGCAACCGGTTGGGGTTCTCGCCATAGCGGCCGTCCTTCGGCCGCCGCGAGGGCTGCACATAGGCGGCATTCCACCGCTTCGGCCCGAGCGCCCGCAGCGTCGTCGCCGGGTGAAAGGTGCCCGCCCCCACCTCCATGTCGTAAGGCTGCAGGATCACGCAGCCGTAGTCGGCCCAATAGCGCTGCAACGCGAGGATCAGGCCCTGAAACGAACGTTCGGGCCGCATGTGTGGAGGCAGGAGGTCTGTCATCGATGTTCGGGATTCGCCGGGGGATAAGTCGCGGCCGGACCGTATCCACGGTGGATAAGGGAATCAAGGCAATCGCGTCGAATCAGTGAACATGCTCAATGCGATCAAGCGCTTCCCGCAGGGGGCTTGACGGAAACCGCGTTATCCGCTGCCGGCAGGAGACCGATTTCACAGCCATGCTGACAACCTGCGCCATCTTCGTCGTTCTGAGCCTGGTGGCGGGAAGTCCCTATCTTGCAGCCGAAATCGCGCAGCGCCGCTTTCTCGCGGTCAATCGCGCCCTGATCCGGTCCCGCCTGCGCCCGGCCGGTTCCACTCCCTTCAACAATGCCGGTTAGTCCGGCCGGTACGTTCCGGTTTCCGGGTCGTAGCGCAGTGTCGTGTTGGCGTCCCCTCGTGCCCGCTCGGCCACGCGGCTGAGCCGCGCCTCTTCCAGCTCGGCGTTGATACGCTTGGCCTCACGATAGGCAACCCGCGCCAGAAGCGCCGCCGCAACCGTCGCAACCGTCAGCACAATGAAGGGTGGCATGATGAAATCCCCCGCTGTTGCCCGATAATTCCAGCAAAGGCTCGTGGTGCGATTATGGCGAAGGCTCAACGAAATCAGAGTCCGAACCTGGCCCAGATCGCCCGCGCCTCCAGCGCCGAGAGCGCGGCGTCCGGCAGATCGGCCACACCTCCCGCCAGGGCCGTGCCGCCTGCCCCGCCCGCACGGCGGCCAAGCAGGGTCGCAAGCAGCCCGCCTTGCGAAGCGATCACCGGCAGGCGCACCTTGTCGCCGAAGCGCGCGCGCAGCACGCCGCGCAGATCGCCGATGGCGTCGGCGAGGCCGAGATCGACCGCGCGCTGCCCCGCCCAGTATTCGCCGGTGAACAGATAGCCGTCCTCGCCCTTGAGCCGCGCGCCGCGACTGGCTTTGACCAGCGCGATGAACACCGCATGGATGTCCTGCTGGATCGTCTTCAGCCGCGCGACATCGTCGGGGTTCTCCGGCAGAAACGGATCGAGCGTCACTTTGTGCTCGCCCGCGGTATAGACCCGCCGCTCGACGCCGATCTTCCGCATCAGATCCTGAAAGCCGAAGCTCGCGCCGACGACGCCGATCGAGCCGAGGATCGAGGACGGGTCGCAGAAGATCTCGTCGCCCGCGCAGGCGATCATGTAGCCGCCGGACGCCGCCACGTCCTCGACGAACACCAGCACCGGCAGCTTCTTCTCCGTCGCCAGTTGCCGGATGCGGCTGAAGATCAGGCGCGACTGCACCGGCGAGCCGCCGGGCGAGTTGATGACGATGGCGAGCGCCTTGGCGTGTCGCATCGCGAAGGCGCGATCGAGCATCCTGGCGACGCCCGCAAGCGTCAGCCCCGGCCGCAGCGGCGTCACCGCGCCGATCGTTCCGGCAAGGCGCACCACGGGAACGACCGCGACATCACGGCGCCAGCGCGCCGGCAGCAGACGAGCGAGAAAAGTCATGCCGGTTGTTTCTCCATGGTCACGATCACATGATTCGTCAGCCGCCGCGTCATGCTACATCCTGCTTGCGATATATACGCTGCGGCGGGGCGGCGAACGGTCGCAAGCCTCGCCTCGAAAAGCGCACACTTCAAATGATGGAACGGACCTTGCTTCGTAAGCTTTGATTCGCTGGCCACGTCGTTCGGCCGGCATGAGGCGGAAGAAAGGTACACAGATGAAAATCGGGCTGCTGGTGCTCTTGATCGGCGCATTGCTCACCGCCATCCGCTTTACATCCGATTCCAGACGGCCGCCCGGCACAATGCCGGAACCGATGCCGTGATCCAAATGCCGGTCGTTGCGGCAAAGCGCCTAAAACCGCGCCAGCGGCAGCACCCTTTGGCCCCGCAGCAGCGCATCCGCTTCGATCGTCGGTGATCCGGCGGCATCGCCAAGCACCAGTCCGGGACAGAGCGCCGTCGCCCCCCGGCCGCCTTTCACGGCGCGCAGCAGCACCCGTATCGCCGGAGCGTCCGGCCTCGGATGCACGGGAAGGATGGCGACGCTCCCGAACCCCCGCTTCATTGCCGCGAGCAGATCGGCGATATCCTCCGCCCGCCAGATCATCGTCAGCGCCCCGCCCGGCCTCAGCAGGCGGCGGGCGGTATGCACCCAGATATCGAGCGTGCCGGCATCGGCCTCATGCGCAAGCCGCCGCGCCGCATCCGGCGAGCCGCGGTGCCGGTGTGCCGCGTTGAACGGCGGGTTCATCAGCACGGCATCGGCGCTGTCCGGCCCCAGCCCGCAGCCGGTGAGCGTCGCTGCCCGCGCGGCGACATCGGCGACGCAGACGCGCGCGGCAATCCCGTTGGCGGCGGCATTGCCTTCGGCCAGCGCGGCGAGCGCGGCGACGATCTCCACCAGGGTCAGATCGATGCCCGGCGCCCGCGCCGCCAGCGCCAGCCCCGCCGCGCCGATCCCGGCCCCCAGTTCGACCACCCGATCGCCGGCGCGCGCCGCCGTCGCCGCCGCCAGCAGGATGGCGTCGTGCCCCGCCCGATGCCCGCGCCGCGGCTGACGCAGACGCAGGCGGCCGCCGAGAAAGGCGTCCAGGGTCGCATCCGCGTCAGGCAGGGTCATCGGCCTCAAGCTCGTGGGCGAGGCCGGCATCGGTCAAAATCCGGCGCGCCGGCGCAAGATCGTCGTCCGGCACCAGGATGCGGCGGGGAATGACGCCGAGCGAGCCCTCGACAATGCTCATATTCTGATCCAGCACCAAATGGCGGATACCGGCGCCGTCGAGCAGCGCTCCGACCGCCGAAATCAGCACCACATCGTTGGTTCGCAGCAACAGGCGCAAGCGCTTTCCTCCCGAATAGGGTTCCGATCGGGCGATTCTACCGCCCCGCCCTTGCCGCGCCTCCCCGCAGTTTCTATTGTCCGGCTCGCACGAAGCTGGAGATTTGCGCGTGGCGGTGATTGTACCTTTCGAGACTCCCTCGACAGCATCGATAGATCAACTCGTTGCGCTTGTCGCGGCCGATATGGAGCGCGTCAACGCCACGATCCTGTCGCGAACCGGCTCCGAGGTCACGATGATCCCGGAGGTCGCCAACCACCTAATCTCCTCCGGCGGCAAGCGGCTGCGGCCGATGCTGACGCTGGCGATGGCGAGCCTGACCGGCTACGAGGGCGATGGACATATCAAGCTCGCCGCTGCGGTCGAGTTCATGCATACCGCCACGCTCTTGCACGACGACGTAGTGGACGAAAGCGAACTGCGGCGCGGCAAGCTCTCCGCGCGCATGCTGTGGGGCAACGAGGCGAGCGTTCTGGTCGGCGACTTCCTGCTCGGCCAGGCCTTCCGCATGATGGTCGAAGTGGGCTCGCTGCGCGCGCTCGACATCCTGTCGTCGGCCGCCGCCACCATCGCCGAGGGCGAGGTGATGCAGCTTGCGGCCGCCAAGAACACCGCCACCACCGAGGACGAATATCTCGCCGTGATCCGCGGCAAGACGGCCGAACTGTTCGCCGCCGCCTGCGAGGTCGGCCCGGTGCTCGCCAACCGGCCGAAGCCTGAGCAGACCGCCTGCCGCTCGGTCGGGATGAATCTCGGCATCGCCTTCCAACTCGTCGACGACGTGCTGGATTATGGCGGCGTCGCCGCCAAGCTCGGCAAGAATGTCGGCGACGACTTCCGCGAGGGCAAGATCACGCTGCCGGTGGTGCTGGCGTTCCGCCGCGGCAACGATGCCGAGCGCGCGTTCTGGACGCGGGCGCTGGAGCGCGGCGAGATCGGCGAATGCGATCTCGACCATGCCATCGGCCTGATGACCAAGCACCGCACGCTGGAGGATACGATGGCGCGCGCCAACCACTATGGCGCCATGGCGGTGGACGCGCTGGCGCTGTTTCCGCCCTCGCCGATGAAAGCGGCGCTGGAGCAGGTGGTGGCGTTCTGCCTCGCCCGTTCGCACTGAGGCGCGGGCGGGCGGCAATCGGCCGCCGTCAATGCCGGCAACACCCGGATCGCGGAAGGGTACTCGCTTGCATAGCGCCTTTGGTGCTGCAGGCAGATGCCCGCTTCAGCGTCGAGCTGCGCAGCGCCTGAACGCCCTGGGGTCGAACTCCATGCCGGGCTGCTGATTGATGAATTCAAGCCGGTCGCCAGCGACCCGCGCCTGGAACGAGGCGCTGAACTTGCCGCCCCCCTCCTCTTCCCCTTCCCCCTGGCACATCGTGTCGAAGGTGTAGACATCGCCGGCGTTGCGGATGCCGCGAATCCTGCACATCATTTCGAAGGTGGAGAGGTCGAGCATGGTCTTGCTCAACGTGATCTCGGTCGCGTTGCGGCCGCAGGCCGGCGCGCCCCACCGGCCGATCCATGGCTCGGCCTGCGCAAGAGCGGCGGAAGGCCAAAGCCACGCCAGCGAGAGAAGCAGAATGAAACCAGACCGCATCGGTTCGCTCCTCGTCCGGTAGATCGCCTGTGACGCGGCGACAGCCATCGCGAGACCCCGCCTGCGCCTTGGGTGCGCCCTCCCTGGAACCGGAGGACTTCCGCATCCTTGATAGACATCTGCGAACGCGCGGCACAACCTTCCGCGGCTACCGCTCAGCTCAGCGTGCCGGCATGCACCCACCAGCCCGGATGCGCGGCGAGGATATCCTGCGCTGCGGCGCTCGCGGCCGCATCGTCCTCGAACAGCGCAAAGCAGGTCGCGCCGGAGCCGGACATGCGGGCCAGCCGCACGCCGTCGGTGCGGCCCAGCGCCGCGAGCACCTCGCCGATCACGGGCGCGATGCTGATGGCCGGCGCTTCCAGATCGTTGCGCTGCTTTTCCAGCACCGCGAACCAGTCGGCGAGCGACGCGCCCGCTTCCGGCCACGCCACCGCTCTGACGATATCCGGCATCCCGACCTTCAACTCGCCGCGCTTGAGCCCGAGCGCGCCGAACACTTCGCTGGTCGCCACTCCGACACGCGGATTGACCAGCACGCAGGGAAGACGCGGCAGCGCCAGCGGTGCCAGCGCATCACCGACGCCGCTCATGACGCAGGCATAGGAGCCGAGACACACCGGCACATCGGCGCCGACATCGCGCGCCACCGCATGCAGACGTGGATCGTCGAATGCGAGGTCGTTGACCCGCGCCAGACAGCGCAGCGCCGCCGCCGCATCGGCCGATCCGCCGCCGATGCCCGCCGCCACCGGCAGCCGCTTGTGCAGAACGAAGCGACCGGTGGCCAGTCCCGCGATCCGCTCGCCGAGCAGACGCGCGCCGCGCAGCACCAGATTGTCCGCCACCGCGCCGCACTCCGCGGCGGAAGGCCCGTCGACGGTGAGGCTTGCTCCGGCATCCGGGGCAAAATCGATCTGGTCGGCGCAGTCGGCAAAGGCGACGACGCTTTCAAGATCGTGATAGCCGTCGGGACGGCGGCCGACCACGCGCAAAGTGAGGTTGACCTTGGCGCGCGCCAGTTCGGACAGCGGCTGTTCAAGCGACGGCGTCATGCAGGCCGCGCTCCGGCCGGCTGCGTCCCGATGGACATCGCCCGCGCGGGGCGCGTCTTGATTGGCTTGTGCATCATCCCCAACCCGTTGTCCCGCGCGAGGCGCAAGGCCGCGTCAGCCGCCCTTGCCGTCCTTCCTGTCCTTGTTGGCCGCCGCCGACGAGGGGGTCTCGTCCGGCAGCCCCTCGCGCAGCTTGGCCTCGATCTTGGCCAGTTCGTCGGGCTCCGGCTTCATGTCGCGCGCATGGGTCCACTGGAAGCGCGCCTCGAGCGTACGGCCGACCCGCCAATAGGCGTCGCCGAGATGATCGTTGATGGTGGGGTCTTCCGGCTTGAGATCGATCGCGCGCTCCAGCGTCTTGACCGCCTCCTCGTAGTTGCCGATGCGATAATAGGCCCAGCCGAGCGAATCGACGATGTAGCCGTCATCGGGGCGCTGATCGACGGCGCGGCGGATCATCTTCATGCCGTCGTCGAGATTGATGCCCTGATCGATCCAGGAATAGCCGAGATAGTTGAGCACATGCGGCTGATCCGGCTGCAGCTCCAGCGCCTTTTTCAGATCGGCCTCCGCCCGCGGCCACTGCTTGGAGCGCTCTTCGCAGATGCCGCGGAAATAATAGTAGACCCAGTTGCCCTTGCCGCCCTCCGGCAGCACGTCGATCGCCTGCGAATAGGTCTTCGCGCATTCGGCGAACTTCTTGCGGCCGCGCTCGATATTGCCGAGCGCGACGATCGCTTCGAGATCGCTCGCATCCTCGGCGATCACCTCGTGCAGAATCTTGATCGCCTCCTCGGTCCGCTCCGTGGCGTCGAGATTGGTGGCGCGGTGGATCTGGGCATTGCGCCGAAGCGCCGACGTCGCCGGCACCCGCTCATAGACCTTGATCGCCATCGGCGGCTTCTTCACCGTCTCGTAGAGATCGGCGAGCGCCAGCAGCGCCAGCGGGTGGCGCGGCTGCAGATAGAGCGCGAGTTGCAGATAGACCAGCGCCAGATCCTCGCCGCCGCGTCGCGTCAGCGAAGCGCCGATCCCGTAAAGGGCCTCGGCCGCGCCGGCCTGCGGATTGTCCACTGGCAGCGGCAGCTTCTTGCCGGCCTTGAGCTGTTTCATACTCTCGATGACGAGCGGATGCCGCGCCAGCTTCTTGTCGAACGCCTCATAGATCGCCAGCGCCGCGTCCCTGCTTTTGTTCCGCGACAGCCAGCGCGCATAGGCGTCCATCACTCCCAACGCCGAATCGTCGAGCTTGTAGGCGCGCTCGAAGCGCACCCCGGCCTCCTTATGGCGGCCGGCGGCATCGAGAATGAGCCCGGCATGGAGATCCTTGAAGATCGGATACCAGTCCGGCCCGGTCAGCTTGTCGATGGTGGCGATGGCGCGGCCGGTCTCGCCCGCGCCCTGGCTCGCCCAGGCCGACAGCACCGTCGCCACCAGATCGGTGATCGGGCCGCGCACCGACTGCGCGATATTCGGCTGCGCGGTGGCGTAGTTCTTGCGCTTGATCGCGCGCACGCCCATCACCAGCCGCGCCACGCGGTTGGTCTTGTCGAACGCCAGCACCCGCTCGGCAAGGCCGACGGCGCGGTCGATATCCCCTTCCGCCAGCGTCGAGATGAAGGCGCGGTCGAGCAGTTCGTTGTTCTTCGGATCGCCCCGCAGCGCTGAATTGTAGAACGATGCGGCCGCCGCCGCGTCGCGCTGCAGGCTGGCATGGCGCGCGGCCAGATAGCTGCCCGCCGTGGTCATGGCCTTCAGGTCCTCGGGGGTCGGGAAAGAGGCGGCCGTCTCGCTTGCCTGCGCCTGCGTCACGCCTGGAAGCAGCAGCGCGGCCACCGCCACGGCGGCGAGCGTCGAACGACGGAAACGAAGGGACAGCATTGGCGCGCCTAGCTCCACAGCAACAGGATTTCCGGCCAGCAGCGGCAAGAAACGGGCACCGCTCAAAGCGCCTTGCCCAATGATCCAATTTTCCATGGCCCTTTCTGGGCCTGGCCCGGACAGCGCAACATGCCGTGTTTGCCGCGCCGCCGCAAGAAAACACGGCGCGACCCGCTGACGCCGGCAAAGCCCCGCCTGCAAGCACCGCGACTATGGCGGCACCATGACGCCGGCAGGCTGCGGCCAGCTGTCACATACCCTGATAATTGGGGCCGCCGCCGCCCTCGGGGGGAACCCAGGTGATATTGCCGTTGGGGTCCTTGATGTCGCAGGTTTTGCAGTGGACGCAGTTCTGCGCATTGATGACGA
>JBEBWH010000141.1:0-7961 GCA_040392305.1 Bradyrhizobium sp.
GGCGTTCTTGGCCGCCGAGCGCGACGGCATCCGCACAAGCGGCTCGTCGATCGGCGCCGGGCTCGAGGTCGTCGCAGAGGGCGTGCCGGCCGGTCTCGGTGCGCCGCTTTACGGCAAGCTTGACGGCGATCTCGCCGCCGCGCTGATGAGCATCAATGCGGTCAAGGGCGTGGAGATCGGCGCGGGCTTTGCCGCCGCCGAACTCACCGGCGAGGCCAATGCGGACGAAATGCGCATGGGCAATGACGGCCCGGTCTTTTTGTCCAATCATGCCGGCGGCGTGCTCGGCGGCATTTCCACCGGCCAGCCGGTGGTGGCGCGCTTCGCCGTGAAGCCGACTTCGTCGATCCTGTCGCCGCGTCGCACGGTCGATCGCAACGGCAGCGACACCGACATCATGACCAAGGGCCGGCACGACCCTTGCGTCGGCATTCGCGCGGTGCCTGTCGGCGAGGCGATGATGGCCTGCGTGCTGGCCGATCACTATCTGCGCCATCGCGGCCAGATCGGCTGACCTGCCATAACCTGGCAGGTAGTTGATTGTCGTTGCGCTCTCGACCAAGATCGCGCGGAACGGGCCAAACAGACTAAAATAAAAATCCCCGACGAATCCGAGGCCCAGCGCAGGTGTTGCATGCGGCTGCCATTCTTTTACGGCTGGGTCATCGTCGGCGTGATCTTCGTCTCGATGGGTATCAGCGTAAACGCGCGCACGTCGTTCTCGCTGCTGTTCTCGCCGATCATCGATGAGTTCGGCTGGCATCGCGGCGTGACGGCGGGAGCCTTTTCGTTCGGCTTCATCGTCTCGGCGGTGATGAGCCCGCTGATGGGCAGGCTGATGGACCGCAGCGGCCCGCGCGTGGTGATGGAGCTGGGCGTGCTGCTGATGGCCGGCGGGCTGCTGCTCGCGCCGCTCACGACGCAGCCCTGGCACCTTTACGTGACGCTCGGCGCGCTGGTCGGCGCCGGCAGCATCTGCCTCGGCTATTCCGGACAGTCGCTATTTCTGCCGAACTGGTTCGTGCGCAAGCGTGGCTTCGCCGTGGGCATCGCCTTTGCCGGCGTCGGCATCGGATCGATCACGGTGCTGCCGTGGATGCAGACGATGATCGAGAGCGTCGGCTGGCGGCAGGCCTGCTGGATTCTCGGTCTCGGCATTCTGATCGTTCTCGCGCCGATCAATCTGCTATTGCGCAAGCGGCCCGAGGATATCGGCCTGCAGCCTGATGGCGACGGCCGCGCGGGCGAGGCCGCCGGACCCGCGCCGGTGTCGAATATCGTCGATCCGGCCTGGGTGGCGATCGACTGGACGCTGCCGCGGGCGCTGCGCACGGCGCGGTTCTGGTGGCTGGCGCTCGGCTATTTCTCCGGGCTGTATGTCTGGTACGCGGTGCAGATTCATCAGACCAAATATCTGGTCGAGATCGGTTTCAGCGCCAGCACGGCGGCGTGGGCGCTGGGGCTTGTCAGCTTCGTCGGCATTCCGGGGCAGATCGTGCTGGGACACATCTCCGACCGGATCGGCCGCGAATGGGTCTGGGCGCTGAGCAATCTCGGCTTTGCCGTGTGCTTTGTGGCGTTGATCGCATTGCAGGCCTGGCCGAGTTTCCTGCTGCTGTTTGTCATGGTGTTCGCGCAAGGGGCGCTCGGTTACGGTGTGACCTCGATCATGGGAGCCGTGGTGCTGGAGATCTTTCAGGGAGAGCATTTCGGCAGCATCTTCGGCACGCTGATGGTGGTTGCGCTGGCCGGTGGCGCCGCCGGCCCATGGGTTACCGGCGTGCTCCATGATGCTTTCGGTAATTATACGGCTGCGTTCTGGGTCGGCGTGCTGGTCAGCGGACTGTCCGCGCTGGGGGTATGGATGGCGGCGCCGGGCCGTGTCCGGGCGGTGGCGGGGCGGATCGCCCGTCTTCAGGCCACGGGGTAAGCATTGGCCGGACGATCGCGGAACGTCGAATTCCGCTTTTGCTTTGCGCCGGACCATGGCACCATCGGCGGCATCAATCGATGGAGCGCCACGATGCGTTGGTGGAACTCGATTGGGGCTGGGGTCGTTGCGGCAGCGATGCTGACCGGCGATGTGGCGGGTGTCGCCGCGCCGCGCTTTTCCCAATTGGCGCAGCCGGCGGGTGCGAAACAGCAGGTTGACGTCCAGCTCGTCCTTGCGGTCGATGTGTCCTATTCGATGGACATCGACGAACTTGCGACCCAGCGCGAAGGTTACGCGGAGGCGATTGCCTCGCGCGAGTTTCTGCAGGCGCTGCGGCAGGGGCCGATCGGCAAGGTCGCGGTGACTTATTTCGAGTGGGCCGGCGCGCAGGATCAGAAAATCATCATCCCGTGGCGGATCGTCGACGGTCCGGAATCGGCCGATGCCGTGGCCGCCGAGATCATGAAGATTCCGGTGCGTCGGGCGTCTCGTACCTCGATTTCGGGCGCGATCAATTTCGCGGTGCCGCTGTTCGATGCCGGTGATTATGTCGGGCTGCGGCGCGTCATCGATATCTCCGGCGACGGTCCCAACAACAACGGCTCGCCGGTGACCGTGGCGCGCGATGCGGCGCTCGAAAAAGGAATCACGATCAACGGTCTGCCGATCATGATGAAAGACCTGTCCTATGCCACGATGGATATCGCGGATCTCGACATTTATTACGAGGATTGCGTGATCGGCGGTCCCGGCTCGTTCGTCATTCCGATCAAGGAGCGCGCCCGGTTCAAGGATGCGATCCGCACCAAGCTCGTTATGGAGGTCGCGATGCTGACGCCGCAGCACCGTGTGATGCCGGCGGCGGCGCGAGAGCCGCGCATGTCCTGCATGATCGGTGAAAAGATATGGCAGGAGCGATGGGGGCGCGGCTCGCCTTAGCGGCGTGACGCCGCAGGCGGCGGCCGTTGTGATCGCGCCTCTACCGGCGAAAAATTCAGTGCACGAGAGCTTTTCCGCCTCTCGATGGAATCAGAAGCGGAACTCTATATCTTTGTTCTGACGCGTTTGCTTGACGCGAACCGTTTCCACCCTCGGGTCAAGCCCGAGGATATCTTTGGGGCGTGCTTCGCTCGAAAACGCTTTAAAGCCGCGCTTCCAGCACGAGATTGAACGGCGTTTCGGTGGCGCGGCGGAATCGCGTGAAGCCGGCCGCCTTCGCGACATCCCGCAGTCGCGCTTCGCCGGCCTGGGCGCCAAGCGCGAGGCCGACTTCCTGAGCCTGCGAGACCGGCGTGCAGATCATCGTCGATGCGGCGTAGTACAACCTTCCCACGGGGTTGAAGTTGTCTTCCAGCCGGTCGTTGGCGAACGGCTCCACCAGCATGCAGGTGCCGTCTTTCGCAAGCCCGGCCGCGACATGCTTCATTGCGCCGACCGGATCCCCCATGTCGTGCAGGCAGTCGAAGAAGCAGACGAGATCGTAGTCTTCACCGGGAAAGGTCTTTGCGGTCGTCACATCGAACGATGCGTTTGGGGTCGCTCCATTTTGCGCTGCGGCTTCACGCGCGGCCATGATCGAGCCGGGATGGGCGTCGAAGCCGAAGAAGTGCGACTTCGGAAAGGCTTTGGCCATCAGCAGCGTCGAGACGCCATGCCCGCAGCCGACATCGGCGACTTTGGCGCCGCGCGTCAGTTTGTCGACGACACCATCAAGCGCGGGGAGCCATTCCGGCACCAACTGATGTTTGTAGGCGGTGCGAAAGAAGCGGGCGGTGCCGCAGAACAGGCATTCGGCGCGCTCGTTCCAGCCGACGCCCTTACCGGTTTTGAAAGCGCCGGAGATTTTCGGTTCATCAAGCGCGAGGGCCGACATCAGGTCGCCGACGCCGCCCATGAAAACGGGGCTGTCTTCGTCGGCGAAGACCATCGCCTGCTCCGGCTGCATCGAGAACTTCCCCGACTTGGCGTCGTAGTCGACATAGCCCGACGCCGCCTGCGCCGAGAGCCATTCACGGACGCAGCGCTCCGTCGTGCCGCTGGTCTTTGCAAGTTCGGCCGGTGTCATCGGACCGCCGTCGGCCAGCGCCTTGTACAGTCCGAGGCGGTCTCCGAGCTTGATCAGCGAGGCGTTGGCCGCCGCGCCGAGGTCACCGAGCATCTTTCCCATGAAGGCATTCAAGCGATCCATGTTCACGTCCATGAGAGCCTCCTGCGGTTGATCCGCATGTGGCGGGACATCGCTCACCATGGTTGCCGGGTGGAATCAGGACAGCCGGTGCGTGTCGCCGCGTGCGGTGCTGTCGGATATCGGAATATGTCAGTGCATGGGATTGCGAGGTTCAAGCCTGTCGCTCGAACCGCGCAACCAGTTCGATATGCGGCGTGTGGCGGAATTGATCGACCGGCGTCACGCGGGTCAGCCGGTAGCCGCCGTCGATTAACAGCCGCGCATCGCGGGCGAATGTCGCCGTGTTGCAGGAGACGGCGACGACGACCGGCACCCGGCTCTTCGACAGTTGGGTGGCTTGCGCCTGCGCGCCCTGTCGTGGCGGATCGAACACGGCGACATCGAATGCCGCCAGTTCCTGCGGCCATAGCGGGCGGCGGAACAGGTCGCGCGCTTCCGCGTGGATCGGCTTGAGACCGCTCGTGCGGGCCGCGGCATCGCGCAGCGCCGCGACGGCGGGCGCATCGCTGTCAAATGCGGCGACGCGGGCCTTGGCGGCGAGGCGCAGCGCGAAGGGGCCGACGCCACAGAACAGGTCCGCGATGTGTTTGGCCTTGCCGCAATGCTTCGCGACGAGCGTTGCGAGGATCTCCTCGCCCGCCGTCGTCGCCTGCAGGAAGGCGCCGGCCGGCAGTCGCACTTCTGCGCGTCCCATGGTGACGCGCGGCGCTGTCTTCATCGCCACAATTTCGCCATGACGGGTCAGGCGCGCGAGGTCGTGGCGGTTGGCGACGTCAGACAGTGCGGTCGTCAATGCGGGTGAAAGTTGCCCGCTGCCGCGCACATCGACATCGAGGCCATCGTTGCTCAGGGTGATCTGGATATCGAGCGGCTTTCCCGTGGAATCGAGCGCGGCGGCAATCGCGCGCGCCGTGTCCATCGCGCCATCGAGTCCGGGGGCGAGCACCGGACAACGGCTGATGTCGATAATTGCGTGGCTGCCCGATGCGGCGAAGCCGACATGCCGCATGCCATCCTTGCCGGACCGTGCATGAATGACAACGCGACGGCGGCCGCCGCCATGTGCATCGATGACCTCATCGACTTCGGGCAACAGATCGGCCTGCGCCAGCGTTTCGACCACAACGGCGCGTTTCCAGCGACGATAGGCGTCGTCGCGCCAATGCTGGATGGCGCAGCCGCCGCAATCGCCGAAATAGCCGCAGAACGGTACGATCCGCTCCGCGCTTGCCTGGACGATACGGGTGACGCGTCGCCGCGCCGGCTGTTGCGGCACGGGTTCGACGTCGACCACTTCGCCCGCCAGCGCATAGGGCACGAATACGGTTGCGCCGTCGTCACTGGCAATGCCGTCACCGCGATGGCCGACGCGTTCGATGGTCAGTCGATCAGCCACGCCGTGCGCCAAGGAAGAACTCGGTGTTGCCGTCGCCGCCGGCGATGCTTGAGGGAAAGATTTCGATACCCTCGCAGCCGAGCGAGCGTGCCAGAGCGGCAATATCGTCCCAGACGGCGCGGTGCACCGCGGCGTCGCGCACGATGCCTTTCTTGATTGTGCTGCGCGGAGCTTCGAATTGCGGCTTGATCAGAGCGAGGAGATGCATCGGCGCGGCGGCGAGTTCGAGCGCAACCGGCAGCACCTGTTTGAGCGAGATGAAGCTGACGTCGATCACCACGACGTCGGGGCGTTGCGACAGACGCCGGCCGGCGTAGGCGCGGATGTCGGTCTGCTCAAGCGAGACGATGCGCGGATGATCGTGCAGGCTCGGATGAAGCTGACTGGTCCCGACATCGACGGCGAACACCAGCGCGGCTCCCTCGTTCAGCAGCACTTCGGTGAAGCCGCCGGTCGAAGCGCCGATGTCGAGGCAGACATGACCCTCGATATCGATCGGGTAGCGCTCCAGCGCACCGGCGAGCTTGACGCCGCCGCGCGACACCCACGGATGGGCGGGTTCGGCGCTAAGTGTGGCATCGACCGCGAGAAGCTCCGACACCTTGAGCACCGGCTTGCCGTCGGCGACCACGCGACCGGCCTCGATTGCGGCCTGCGCGCGGGCGCGGCTGTCGAAGACACCGCGCTCGACCAGCAGCAGGTCGGCGCGCCGTCGCTCACCCATGTCGATCAGGCCAGCTTGACCGTTTCGGTGCTGACATCCTTGCCGAGCGCCTCGAACACCTTGGCGACGATGCCCTTGGCGTCGAGACCGGCGCGGGCGTACATCGCCGCCGGCGTGTCGTGATCGAGGAAGACATCGGGCAGCACCATCGCGCGGACCCGCAGGCCGCGATCCAGTACGCCATGGTCGGCAAGCGTCTGCAGCACGTGGGAGCCGAAGCCGCCGACCGAGCCTTCCTCCACGGTGAGGAGGATTTCGTGGTCGCGGGCGAGTCGCAGCACCAGATCGACGTCGAGCGGCTTCATGAAGCGGGCATCGGCGACGGTGGTGGAGAGGCCAAGCGCAGCCAGTTCGTCGGCGGCCTTCTCGCACTCAGCGAGCCGGGTGCCGAACGACAACAGCGCGACCTTGCTGCCCTCGCGGATGATGCGGCCCTTGCCGATTTCGAGCGGAACGCCGACCTCGGGCATCTCCACGCCGCGGCCCTCGCCGCGCGGATAGCGCAGCGCGCTGGGCCGATCGTTGATGGCGACCTGGGTTGCGACCATGTGGACCAGTTCCGCCTCGTCGGATGCGGCCATGATGACGAAGCCGGGCAGGCAGCCGAGATAGGCGTTGTCGAACGAGCCCGCATGGGTGGCGCCGTCGGCGCCGACCAGTCCGGCGCGGTCGATGGCGAAGCGCACCGGCAGCCCCTGGATCGCGACGTCATGCACGACCTGATCGTAGCCGCGCTGCAGGAAGGTCGAATAGATCGCGCAGAACGGCTTGTAGCCTTCGGTGGCGAGACCGGCGGCGAAAGTCACCGCGTGCTGCTCGGCGATGCCGACGTCGAACGAACGGGCGGGGAAGGCCTTGGCGAAAATATCGATCCCTGTCCCGGACGGCATCGCGGCGGTGATGCCGACGATCTTGTCGTCCTTCTCGGCTTCCTTGACGAGGCTCTGGCCGAACACATTCTGATAGGCCGGCGCATTCGGCTTGGCCTTGGCCTGGGTGCCGGTGGCGACGTCGAACTTGACCACGGCGTGATACTTGTCGGCGGAGGCTTCCGCCGGCGGGTAGCCCTTGCCCTTCTGCGTCACGACGTGAACGAGGATCGGGCCGTTCTCCATGTCGCGGACGTTCTTCAGCACCGGCAGCAGATGGTCGAGATTGTGACCGTCGACGGGGCCGACATAATAGAAGCCGAGTTCCTCGAACAGCGTGCCGCCGCCGACCATGAACCCGCGCGAATATTCTTCGGCGCGGTTGGCGCGATCGGCGAGCACCTTCGGCAGGTGCTTGCTGAGCTGCTTTCCGGCCTCGCGCAGCGTGCGATAGGTCTTGCCGGAATAGAGCCGCGACAGATAGGCCGACATCGCCCCGACCGGGGGCGCGATCGACATGTCGTTGTCGTTGAGGATGACGATCAGGCGCGAGTTCAGCGCGCCGGCATTGTTCATGGCCTCATAGGCCATGCCGGCCGACATCGCGCCGTCGCCAATCACGGCGATGACGTTGTTCTTGGCCCCGGAGAGGTCGCGCGCCACGGCCATGCCGAGACCCGCGGAGATCGAGGTCGATGAGTGGGCGGCGCCGAACGGATCGTAGTCGCTCTCGGAGCGCTTGGTGAAGCCGGACAGGCCGCCGCCGGTGCGCAGGGTGCGGATGCGGTCGCGCCGGCCGGTCAGGATTTTGTGCGGATAGGCCTGATGGCCGACATCCCAGATGATGCGGT
>JBEBWH010000142.1:0-7934 GCA_040392305.1 Bradyrhizobium sp.
AAGGTCGAGGTCATCGGCGCCGATCACCAGAACAAGCCGGACGTCGGCGTCAACATCGCCCGCCAGTGGTATGACCGCGAAGGCGTGGATGTCATTCTCGACACCACCACCTCGTCGGTGGCGCTCGCGGTCAGCGAACTGACCAAGGAGAAGAAGAAGATCTTCATCCCCTCGGGCGGCGGCACTTCGGACCTCACCGGCAAGGCCTGCTCGCCCTACACCGTGCACTGGACCTACGACACCTGGGCGCTGGCCAACGGCACCGGATCGGCGATGACCAAACAGGGGGCGGACAGCTGGTTCCTGCTGGTCGCCGACTACGCCTTCGGCGCGGCGCTGGAGCGCGATACGTCCGAGGCCGTCACCAAGGCCGGCGGCAAGGTGGTGGGCAGCGTCAAGCACCCGCTGAACTCGTCCGACTTCTCGTCGTTCCTGCTGCGCGCGCAGGCTTCCAAGGCCAAGGTGATCGCGCTTGCCAATGCCGGCAGCGACACCATCAACGCCATCAAGCAGGCGGCCGAGTTCGGCATCACCCAGGGTGGGCAGGCGCTCGCAGGCCTCCTGATCTTCTCCAGCGACGTGAAGGCGCTCGGCCTCAAGGCGGCGCAGGGCCTGGTGCTGACCGAGGCTTTCTACTGGGATCAGACCGACGCGACGCGCGCCTTCTCCAAGCGTTTCGCCGAGAAGTTCAACGGCAAGATGCCGACCAGCGCGCAGGCCGGCGTCTATTCGAGCGTGCTGCATTATCTCAAGGCGGTCGCCGCGTTGAAGTCGAAGGACTCCGACAAGGTGATGGCCAAGATGAAGGAAATGCCGATCGACGACGTGCTGTTCGGCAAGGGCAAGATCCGCGAGGATGGCCGCGCCATCCACGAGATGTATCTCTATCAGGTGAAGAAGCCGGAAGAGTCGAAGGGCGAGTGGGATATCTACAAGGTGCTCGCGACCATTCCGGCGGAGGAAGCCTTCCGCCCGATGGATCAGGGCAACTGCCCGCTGGTCGCCAAGAAGTAGGCGGCCGCACGCGACAGCAAAACGGCTCCCGTCCGTTCGGACGGGAGCTTTTTTGTTGCGCCATCAGGCCAAAGCGGACGCCATCAACCAAAGCAAAGATCACGAAAAACCCCGCGCCAGGCGCGGGGTTTTCGTCAGGCGTCATATACGACGGCTACGCCATCGCCTTCTTGTTCTGCCGGTTCTTGACGAGATCGTCGACCACCGTGGGATCGGCCAACGTCGTGGTGTCGCCAAGGCTGCCCGGCTCGTCCTCGGCGATCTTGCGCAGAATGCGGCGCATGATCTTGCCGGAGCGCGTCTTGGGCAGGCCGGGCGCGAACTGGATGATGTCGGGCGAGGCGATCGGCCCGATATCCTTGCGCACCCATGACACGAGATCCTTGCGCAGTTCCTCGCTCGGCTCGACCCCCGCCATCAGCGTGACATAGGCATAGATGCCCTGGCCCTTGATGTTGTGCGGATAGCCGACCACCGCCGCCTCCGACACCGCACCATGCGCCACCAGCGAGCTTTCGACCTCGGCCGTGCCCATGCGGTGGCCCGAGACGTTGATGACGTCGTCGACGCGGCCGGTGATCCAATAATAGCCGTCGGCATCGCGGCGACAGCCGTCGCCGGAGAAATACTTGCCCTTGTAGGTCGAGAAATAAGTTTGCTCGAAACGGGCATGGTCGCCCCAGACCGTACGCAACTGCCCCGGCCACGAACGGGCGATGCACAGATTGCCCTGGCATTCGCCCTCCAGCACCTTGCCGTCGGCATCGACGATCTCCGGTACGACGCCGAAGAACGGCCGCGTCGCCGAGCCCGGCTTGAGCTTGGTCGCTCCCGGCAGCGGCGTGATCAGGATGCCGCCGTTCTCGGTCTGCCACCAGGTATCGACGATCGGGCAGCGCCCCTCGCCGACCACGCGGTGATACCATTCCCACGCCTCGGGGTTGATCGGCTCGCCGACCGAGCCCAGCAGACGCAGGCTCTTGCGCGAGGTCTTCTTCACGGGCTCCTCGCCCGCCTGCATCAGCGCACGGATCGCGGTCGGGGCGGTGTAGAAGATATTGACGTTATGCTTGTCCACGACATTCCAGAAGCGCGAGATGTCGGGATAGTTCGGCACGCCTTCGAACATCAGCGTGGTCGCGCCGTTGGCCAGCGGCCCGTAGAGAATGTAGCTGTGGCCGGTGACCCAGCCGACGTCGGCGGTGCACCAGTAGATATCGCCGTCGTGATAGTCGAACACATATTGATGCGTGGACGCGACGTGGACGAGATAGCCGGCGGTGGTGTGCAGCACGCCCTTGGGCTGGCCGGTCGAGCCCGAAGTATAGAGCAGGAACAGCGGGTCTTCCGCGTTCATCGGCTCGCACGGGCAATCGGCGCCGACTGACTTGGCGGCCTCGTCGTAATAGACGTCGCGCCCTTCCTGCATGTTGACCTTGGCGCCGGTGTGCCGCACCACGATCATCGTCTTGACGCCGCCCGCCTTGTCGGCCGCCGCGTCGGCGTTGTCCTTCAGCGGAACCTTCCTGCCGCCGCGCAGGCCCTCGTCGGCGGTGACGACAATGCTCGACGCCGCATCCTTGATGCGGCCGGCGAGCGAATCCGGCGAGAAGCCGCCGAACACCACCGAATGCGGGGCACCGATGCGGGCGCAGGCCAGGATGGCGTAAGCCGCCTCCAGAATCATCGGCAGATAAATGGTGACGCGGTCGCCCTTCTTGACGCCATGCGCTTTCAGCACATTGGCGAAGCGGCAGACTTCCTCGTGCAGCTGCTTGTAGGTAATTTTCTTCGAGACGCCCGGATCGTCGCCCTCGAAAATGATCGCGACCTGGTCGCCACGCTTTTCAAGATGGCGGTCGATGCAATTGTAGGCGGCATTGAGCACGCCGTCCTCGAACCACTTGATCGAGATATTGCCCGGCTCGAACGACCAGTTGCCGGCCCTGGTGGGGGATTTGATCCAGTCGAGACGCTTGGCCTCCTCGCTCCAGAAGCCATCGGGATCGCTGATCGACCGCGCATACATCTCGCGGTATTTCGCGTCATCGATATAGGCCCGTTTGGCCCACTCGGCCGGCACGTCATAGACTCTCTCGGACATCCGTCCCTCCTCGTGCGATATCCCGCGGCCGCCTGTAACGGCCACGTCTTAATTCCGGGCATTATGCGCCCTGCGACGGCCTTTTAACAAGGCGAGCCGATTACCACTTTTGTCGGGCGCTTAAATAAAAGTGTTATTTACCAAGCTGTTGCCGCGCCCGCCGATCGATCGGGACGATTTTTTCGCGAAGATCTCGACTACAGCCCGCCCATCTTGCAGAGCGCTTTCCACTCCGTCGCCGTGACCGGCTGGACCGACAGACGCGACAGCTTGATCAGCGCCATTTCGGCAAACCGGGCATCGGCCTTGATCGCGGCGAGCGTGACGGGCTTCGGCATGGCCTTGACCGCCTTGACGTCGACGCACACGAATTTGCCGCTCGCATCGGTCGGGTCGGGGTAGTGCTCACGCACGATCTCGACGATGCCGACGATCTCCTTGCCGATATTGGAGTGGTAGAAGAACGCCTGATCGCCCTTTTTCATCCGCATGAGATTGAGCTTGGCGGCATGGTTGCGCACGCCGTTCCAGGCTTCACCCCTGGCGCCGGAAGCCACCTGCTGCTGCCACGACCAGGCGTCCGGCTCGGACTTGACCAACCAGTAATTCATCCTTCTCCCTCCGCCTTGAACGGCCGCGCCAGCAGCGCCTCGATCGCCGCGTCGATGCTCAACTGTCCGGCGAGAATGGCGGCGACCGCCTGCGTGATCGGCATGTCGATATCCGCCTCGCGCGCAAGATCGAGCAGCACCGAAGCGGTGAAGATGCCTTCCGCCAGCTTGCCGCCGCCAGCTTCCGTAACGGCACGTCCTTCGCCAAGTGCGACGCCGAACGAGAAATTGCGCGACTGCGCGCTGGAGCAGCTGAGCACCAGATCGCCAAGGCCCGACAGCCCGCCGAGCGTTTCGGCCCGCGCACCATGAGCACGGCCGAAGCGCATCAGTTCGGCGAAGCCGCGCGTCGTCAGCGCCGCGAGCGCCGATGCGCCGAGCCTGCGGCCGGTCACGATCCCGGCGGCAATCGCCAGCACGTTCTTGGCCGCGCCGCCGATCTCGACACCACGCACATCGGTCGTGTGATAGGGCCGGAACGTGGCGCAGCCGAGCGCCTGCGCCAACGCTGCCGCCATCGCCTCGTCATGCACGGCAAGCGTCACCGCCGTCGGCAGGCCGCGCGCCACATCGTCGGCGAAGCTCGGCCCCGACAGAATCGCCGGCACAACCTGCGGCGCGACCTCGGCGACGATCTCGGTCATGAATTTGTGCGAGCCGCGCTCGATGCCCTTGGCGCAGGCCACCACCGGCGTCCCGCGCCCAAGCTGCGGGGCCAGCTGCGCCAGCGCCTGCCGCAACGCCTGCGCCGGCGTCACCAGCAGCACCACATCCGTCGCCGCGATAGCGGCGGGATCGGCCACGACCCGCACCGACGGCTCCAGCCGGACACCGGGAAGACGCGGGTTTTCTCCCGTGTCCGCAATGCCGCGCCGCGCCTGCGCATCGCGGACGTGAAACACCACGCTGCGGCCGGCGCGCGCGCTGGTATTGGCAAGCGCGGTGCCCCATGCGCCTGCGCCGACCACGCCGACGGAATTGATCGCGCGCGCCATGGTCAGAAATGCGCCCGGGTGTTGGCGAACTTCTCCGGCACCGCCGCGCCGCTATCGAGCCGCCAGCGCGCCCGCGGCGCAACATCCAGAGCATCTACCAGTCCGGCAGCATAGCGCTCGGCACCGGCCCAGGCGATCATCGCGCCATTGTCGGTACACAATTCCGGCGGCGGCACCATCAGCGGCACATGGGCTCGTCTGGCGACGCTATCCAGAGTGGCCCGCATCGCCTGATTGGCCGCCACGCCGCCGGCCGCGACCAGCGCATGCGGCTGGCCGAACTGCTCCTGGAAACGGCGCAGGCCGACGCTCAACCGGTCGGCGACGGATTCGAGCGCCGCCGCCTGAAACCCGGCGCAGAGATCATCGATATCCTGCGCGGTCGGCGAGGACAGCTTCGCCGCCTCGTTGCGAACCGCCGTCTTGAGGCCCGAAAGCGAGAAATTGGCGTCGTCGCGCCCCATCATCGGACGCGGAAACGCGAACCGCGCTGCATCGCCGCGCCGCGCGGCCTGCTCGACCTGCGGTCCGCCGGGATAAGGCAGCCCGAGCATCTTCGCCACCTTGTCGAACGCCTCGCCGAGCGCGTCGTCGACGGTGGTGCCGAGGCGGACATAGTCGCCGACACCGCGCACCGCAACAATCTGGGTGTGGCCGCCGGATGCCAGAAACAGGCAGTACGGGAAGGCAAGCTGCGAGATCAGCCGCGGCGTCAGCGCATGCGCCTCGAGATGATTGACGGCGACGAGCGGCGTGTTGTGCACGAGTGCAATCGCTTTGGCGGTGGTGAGGCCGACAATGACGCCACCGATCAAACCGGGGCCGGCGGCCGCCGCCACCGCATCGAGCTGACGAAAGCCGACACCGGCATCCTTCATGGCCTGCGCGACGATGCCGTCGAGCAGATCGACATGCGCGCGCGCCGCGATTTCAGGCACGACGCCGCCGAACGGCACGTGCTCCTCCACCTGCGAACGCACGACATTCGACAGAATGCGGCCGCTGCCGTCAGGCGCGCGCTCGACCACCGCCGCCGCGGTCTCGTCGCACGTCGTTTCGATTCCCAGAACCAGCATGGGCGCTTCGATCGCCAAGGTCACACCTAACTCAATGTCAAGCCTTGCATTCGTCGCCGAACCGGCGTTTCCCTCACGCCAGCTCATCGATCCGGGGTCCGACCTAGCATGAGCGCGACCGTCACAGAAGGGGTACCTGCCTTGCGCCGCCGTCTCAATTCTCCCGCCGGAGCCGCGTGAAGCGTGGCCGTCCTCGTCACACGGCCGGCCCCCGGCAACGAGACCACGGCCGAAGCGCTCCGCGCCGGCGGCTTCGCGCCGCTGCTCGCGCCCTTGCTGCGCTTCGAGACGGTCAGCCTGCCGGACACCATCGGTGACGGCGCGGGCGCGGTGATCGCCACGTCCGCCGCCGCATTCCGCGCCATCGAACTACACCCGTCCCACGCCGCGCTAAGCGTCCTGCCGCTGTTCGCGGTCGGCGAAGCCACTGCCGACGCCGCGCGGGCCGCCGGTTTCACCAGCGTCACGGCAGCGGGCGGAGACGCCGTGTCGCTGCGCGAACTCATCCTCGGCGAGGTGCGGGCCAGGCGGCTGAAGAAATCGACCCCATTTTTATACCTTGCGGGCGCCGACCTCTCGGTCGATCTCGAAGCGGAACTCGGTGCGCGCGGCTTGCGCGTGCAAACGCTCACCGTCTATCGCATGGCGCTGCTGCCGACCCTGACCGATGAGGCTCATAACGCCTTCGCAGGCGGCGAAATCGAAGCGGTGCTGCATTATTCGCGGCGCAGCGCCGCCGCCTTCATCGAGGCAGTGCGCGCCGCCGGCGTGGAAATCTCGGCGCTGGCGCTGCCGCATTGCTGCCTGTCGGACAATATCGCGACCGTCATGCGCGAGGCCGGCGCGCATCACGTCGTCGTTGCGCCGACACCCGACGAGCCGGCGCTGCTTCGGGTGCTGGCGCGGACACTGCGGCCGAGCTAGCGCCTCCCCCGAACCGTCCGCATTGCCGGCCATTTCCCCTGAACGGGCAAAATCTGCTACTGCTGATACGAAGGAGCCTCCCGTGGCGGACAGCGACAAGACCGAAATGCAAGACGCTGCCGATCAGCCGCCCGCCGGCGAGGCCCGGCGCAGGCGCGAGCCGCCAACCATCGAACTCGACGCTTCCGACGTGACCAGCGAGACGGCCGCCCCCGAAGTCGACGAGACGGCGGCTGCCGAACCGGCTGCCGGGCGCGAACCGCCGCAGCCCGCACCCGCGCAGGAGCGTTCGGCGGGCGCCGGCCGCGCCGGCGTGATCGGCGCGCTGTGCGGCGGCGGCGCGGCGGCCGCTGTCCTGGGCGCGGCGTGGCTTGCCGGCTGGCCGCCAGCCCCCGCGGCGACGCCCACGCAGGCTGTCTCCGCCCCGGCCATCGACACAGCCGCGACCGATGCGCTCGCCGCGCGCCTGTCCTCGCTCGAAGCCGACGTGCGGATGGCGCGCGCCGCGGCGCCGGCCACCGACGCCGATGGGGGCGGCATTATCAAGCGCCTCGATGCGGTGGATCATTCGTTGAGCGCGCAGCGCGAGGCGATGGAAACGCAGCGCACGCACGCCGACAAGCTTGCGTCCTCCATGGAAGCTTTGCAATCGGAGATCGCCGCGATCAAAGCGACGCCGCGCGACGGCAACACCGCCGCGCCCGATCTGTCCCCGATCAACGAGCGCATCGCGCAGGTGGAACAGACCGCCCGCGCAGCGCTGGCGCAGGCCGATCGCCCCGCGCCCGCGGCGACAAATGATGACAAACCGCTGCGCAACGCCATCGCCGCCATCATGCTGACCAACGCCGTCCAGCAGGGCGAGCCCTACGCAGCATTGCTGGCCGCCGCGAAGAAACTCTCAAACGATGCCACCATGCTGGCGCCGCTCGACCGTTTCGCGACGTCCGGCGTGCCAACGCCCGACGCGTTGCGCACCGACCTGCTTGCGCTGCTGCCGAAGCTCGCGCCGCCCGCGCCGGCAGCCGAAACGGCGTCTGCCGCGCCTTCTTCCGATGCAACTTTGCTCGACCGGCTGCAGACGAGCGCGATGCGCCTCGTCCACATCCGGCGCGCCGAACGAGCCGAACCGGAAACCGGAGCCGCGGCGCGCCTAGCCGCCGCCGCGCGGCGCGGCGACCTCGCCGCTGCGCGACAGGCACTCACGGCG
>JBEBWH010000143.1:0-7867 GCA_040392305.1 Bradyrhizobium sp.
GCCCCGCTCGGCGGCAGGCCATAACGCTGCGCGCCGAAGCGGCCGCCGTCCTGCACGGACGTCACCGGGCCTGCGGCGTCAACGACGAGCACAGTCATGACAGCACCAGTTCCGCCACCGGCTCGCCTTTCGCGGCGGCCTCATCGAGGGCGGCGAACTCCTGCGCATCGATGGCGTAGAACGTCACCGCATCGCCGGGGTCGAGCAGGAACACCGGGGTGCGGCGCGGATGATAGGTCCGGACCGGCGTGCGTCCCAGCAGGTGCCAGCCGCTTGGGGCGGCGAGGCATTGCACGCCGGCCTGTTCGCCGCCGATCGAAATCGTGCCCGCCGGCGTGTCGGTTCGCGGCGAGGCCCGCCGCGGCGTGGCGAGACGCGGATCGAGCCCGCTCAGATAAGACCAGCCCGGAGTGAAGCCGATCATCGCAACGCGATAGTCGCCGCCCATGTGCCATGCCACGATCTGCTCCGGTGAGACGCCGTGATAGCGGGCGACTTCTTCCAGATCGATGCCGGAAGCTCCGCCATAGACGACGGGAATCCGCCAGCGCCGCAAGGCGGGCGGCGGCGGCGCGGGTTGCAGGACGATCTCGCGCAGCCGCATGGCCAGCGCGGCGAAGTTCGCCACGACGGGATCATAGTGCACCAGCAGCGAGCGATAGGTCGGCACGGTTTCCACGATGCCGGGGATCTGCTCCGCCCGGACGGCGCGATCCAGCGACAGCACGCGGCTGGTCAGCGCCGCGTCGATGGTGCGCCCGAATTCAACCGCCAGCGCGGCGTCGCCACACGGCAAAATACGAAGTTCAGCCGACGGCATCGACATCAGTCCCACGCTCGCGACGCCTCCGGACAGGAGGGCCGCCGACGCCATTTGTGGGGTAGTCGGAGCGGGATGGCAAATGCCTGGCCACAGGCTCAGGCGGGACAGGGGCCGATCTCGCCGTCAGCGACGGTGCCAGGCCTGAACGCGGTCGTACATGCGTTTGAGGATCGCCTCGGTCTCCTGCGCCCGCGCATCGGTCATGAAGGGACGAAGCCTCTCCATGGTCGCCTTGTACTGGGCCACATCCGCGCCGCCGCGGCCGCGCTCCGGCAGCGCCTCCTTGCCATCCGTCAATTGCATGCTACGCCCCAACTCGTGATCATCGGCTCAGCCATCGCCAGCCATGCTATCATGCCGGCGCAGCATCGCCATTCAGGGACAGCGGCAGCCATGCGCCGCAAGCTGTCGCCATGGCGGCTTATCCACAGCCGGGCGCATCGATGGCGGCGCAGGCGACAGCAGGAGTTCGACATCCATGGATATTCTCGCCGCAGGATCGCGTCCCTCGCGCCGTGCTCCCAAGGAGTATTTCACCGGCACGGTCTGGCAGGACCCAATCATCGCCGCGGCCGCGCCGGCGCGGATCGTCGCCGCGCTGGTGAGCTTCGAGCCCGGCGCGCGGACCGCGTGGCACACCCATCCGCTCGGGCAGACGCTTTATGTCGTCTCCGGAACAGGCCGGGTGCAGACCCGCGGCCAGCCGATCCGCGATATCCGCGCCGGCGACACCGTCTGGATCCCGCCCCATGAGGAGCACTGGCACGGCGCATCGCCGACCACGGGTATGGCCCATATCGCCATGCAGGAATCCGACGGAGAGAACTACGTGACATGGCTTTCGCATGTCACCGACGCCGAATATGGCGGATAGCGGCTGACAGTAACCGCGATCACGTTTCACCGGTCAGGACTGTCGGGACTATTCGAGACGGGTCCAGGTTTGGCCGCCGCAGAATATGCCGCCGAAAGCGCAGCCTTGAACGCGCAGCGTTGCGGGATTCTTCAGCGCGATGGTCGAGTCATAATTGCCGCCGCTCTTCGGATCGTTGATGCGCCCGACCCACCTGGCTCCGTCCGGCCGCATGTCGATCAGCACCTTGCGGGCATTGCCGTTGCTCTTGGCGTCGATCTCGAAGCCGCACAGGTTAGACCCGCACGGCTCGATGCGGATTTTGCCTTCCTTCTTCTCGGTCAGCCAGATGCCGACAGGCGTGGCGGGGCCAGGCTGGGCGACGGCCGCCGAAGCGGCGTCCGGGGTCGACGACGGAGCCGCAGCCACTGTCGGAGCCGGGGCGGCGGCACTCGCCGGCGATGTGGAAGCAGGCGCGGCGACCGGTGCGGCAGCCGTGGTGGTCCCGCTCGCGGTATCTCGCGCGCCCGCCGGCGCAGGATCTGTTATGGGGCCGGGCGCGGCACCAGCGGGCGTCTGTGAGGCTGCGGCAGCGGGTGGCGCGACCGGCGCGGTGGCGGGGGTTGGAGCTGGCGGCTTCACTGTGTCGGCCGGCGGCGCAGCATTCTTCCGAGGTTCCGGCGTAGCGCGGTCGCGCGCCCTATAACGGTTCGGCCTGGACTCGTAGATGCCGGGAATGGAAATCGAGAGGCAGGCGAGGTCGGTGCAATCCTGCGGCCGTTCGATCTGGATGCGGCGGCCGTCGATCTCGAACGAATAGGAATCAGCAGCATGGGCGGCGGCGCTGGCGGCGAGCAGCAACCCCGCAGACAGGCTGAGCGCTTTCATGGGTATCTCCTGGCGTGGCCTCGTGATCCTGACCACAGGCTACCGCGGCCGCGAGCTGGTGTGCGTGGCGTAGGTCACACAGACGGCAGGCCGGTCGCCGTCGCGGAGCGCGGGAGGTTCAATCCTTTTCGCGCAGGCGATCGGCCGCCGTTACCGTCAGGGAGCCGCGAACCAGCCTGAACGCTCGGCCGCAACGATCAGAATGGCCAGACCCAGCGTCACGGCGGCCACCGCCAGGCGGGCGGTCCAACTGATGCCCTGTCCAATCCACCACAACAGCGCAACGCCCATCAGGACCGGCACGATAATTTCCAGCGACATCGGAAAAGCCTTCGTGAAAATGCGGCGATAGGAACAATTTTAGTAATCGACTCAACGGGCCGACAAATCATTTCTGCGACTGTGCCGTCACACGGAGAGGACGGACATGAACGAAGCAGAATTCGATCGGTTGTTGACTGTGGTCAGGGACGTTCTGGCGCAGGACGACGTTGACGAGTTTCTCGCGCATTGGTCCGTGTCGGTGACGCCGCCGGCCTTTGCGAACGACAATGAAGGCCCCTGGCCATTGCTGCCGTTCCCGGACGGCTGGACCGCATCGTGCTGAGCCGGGAGACAGACAGCCAGTCATCCCCGGCGCGACAATGATCGTTTAGTACAAGCCGCGACCCGACATCAGGTTGATCGCTTCGTCGCGTCCGGTGTTACGTCCACTGGTCGGTGCATAGGCGGATACCGGGGTTGCGCGAGCGGGTGGCGCGGATGGCTCCGCGCTCGCAACGGAACGAACCCCTTCTGCAATCACGCCTGAACTGCGCATGACCGGCATCTCGCCCGAGGCGTCGGCGACAGTCATACCGCGACCGCCAAGCGTGTAAGGCCGCTCGGCGGGCATCGGCACGTTCCGTCCGCCGCCATAGGTTGGTGATGTGTCGGGCACGAACGGGCGGGCAGAGGCGATGCGCACCGCCGAAGGCGAGGGAGCGGGCTCGCCTGTGCGCAGCGTGGCCAAAAGCTGCTGGTCGTCGGAGCCTGTGAGCGAAGCGCGGCTGACGTATTCGACCCGCACGGGGGCGACGCCGCGCGATTGAAATTCCAGCAGCTTTGCGGCGCGATTGGACACGTCGATGATGCGATTGCCGTGATAAGGCCCGCGATCGTTGACGCGGACGATCAGCGACTTGCCGTTGCGCAGATTGGTGACGCGCGCGTAAGAGGGCAGCGGCATGGTCGGGTGCGCCGCCGTCAGCGAGGTCATATCGAAGATCTCGCCGTTGGCGGTGAGGCGGCCGTGGAAGTCGTCGCCGTACCACGATGCCATGCCTTCGGCACGGTAGTTCGGATTTTCCCGCGGCACATAGGTGCGGCCCGCGATCGTGTAGGGTTTGCCGACGCGGTAGGTGCCGCCACCTTTGGGCACCGCCTCACCAGCGCTCACGACACGCGGCGAACTGGAGACGCCGTATTTCGGATCGACGCGCTTGGCGAATTTGCCTGACGAGACACAGCCCGCGAGGGCGACGCAGGTGCAGGTCGCAACAGCCACCCGGACCGCGAACCGCGCGGAAATTGCCCCAGAGAAAGACCCCATACCCAATCCAGACCACCGTTTTGACCGCTGCCCGGCGTTGGCGGCAGCGGATCGATCCCCAATCTCGGCCATATCGGCGCCGAATGTCGCCTATAACGCAGCGGAAACGCGGCAGAAAAACGATTAGCCGGAAACTGGTAAACTAATTGTTCGCCGCGCCGGCCGAGGCTGCGAGGGATGGGGGCGGTTCGGAAAAAAACGACGCCTGCTTAGGCGTCGCTTCGGGGGTCAGTTGCGGGAGGCCTGCCAGCGTCCGCTACAGGCGACGCCGGCGGAGGCGCCATTCCACTTGCCCGCGCCGCTATTGCCGTTCAACTGGCCGCTGGCGTGAGCGCCCTGCAGCGAAACACGGACGAGCCCGGCCGGAGAAACCTTGCCGGACACTTCGGAGTTGCCGGAAGCGCTGACTTTGCCTTCGGAAACGACCAGCGGATAGATGGCCGTCGGCTGGCAATCGCCAGCCATGGTGGTGATCGTGACGGTCCACTGCCCGTCATAGGACGAAGCCAGCGCCGAGGGTGTCGCCAGCATGCCGATTGCAAGTGCAAAACCACAGGTGATGCCAATGCGGTCAAGACGCATGATTGATCCTTGGAAATTCGGGATGAAACGGGCTCTTCTCCAATAAATGTGTTGAGAATATGTTGCATTGCAATCGAAACGGGGTTCCGAACTTAGCCGACCTTGGATTCCCGGCTCCGTCCGCTGTCGGTCGCTCGCGGCCCCTAGCGGAAGAACAGCCACAACAGAATGATGACCGGGATCGGCACGCCGAGCAGCCAAAGCAGAATCCCTCGTCCCATGTTTGTCTCCTGATGACGGTCGCGTTCAGAGAGAAAACGTAAGCTGAAGGCTGTTGTTCCAGTCGATCGTCGAAATGCCTGCGGGCGCTTCACCAGTGGCCGGTATTGGGCATCGACGCCCATGGCTCCTGCGGCGGCAACGCGTCCCCCTTTTGCAGAAGCTCGATAGAGTGTTTGTCGGGCGAGCGGATGAAGGCCATCTGTCCATCGCGTGGCGGACGGTTGATGACGATGCCGAGCTGCATCAGTCGGGCGCATGTCGCGTAGATATCGTCCACCTCGTAGGCGAGATGGCCGAAGAAGCGATCTTCGCCGTAGCTTTCCTCATCCCAGTTGTAAGTCAGCTCGACCAGCGGAGCGCCGCGGCCCTTGGCCTGCCTTGCCAGTTCGAGATCGTCCGGCGCGCACAGAAAGACCAATGTGAATCTGGCTTTCTCGTTGTCGATGCGACGCACCTCGTGCAATTCCAAGGCATCGCGATAAAAGGCGAGGGCGACGTCGAGATCGCGAACACGCAGCATTGTGTGCAGATAGCGCATCGTGAAAACCTCCCGGTTCAATGGCTGATATCGCGCGCAGCGATGCGCAGCATCCGACGAGCTATTCGATGGGCGAGGCCCGCTGCGGATCCGGCTTTGCGACCGCACCGTGCGGCACGCGAGCGAGATCGGCGCGCAGGCGCGCGACTGTCTGCTTGAAATAGCTGTCGCGCGCATCGTTGAAGCGACGCTGGCGGTCGCGGAAAGCCTGCACGCGTCGCTCGATTTCCTCGCGCAACGTTTCGGGCTTGTCGGGGCTAGTCATGGCGATCTCCGTGCGGGCGATGTTATCCGGACCACGCTGATTTCGCGATGGAAAGTTTTGCACAGCGCCGAAAAGCCCTTCAATCGCAGCAATTCCGGAACAATTGCGAGCGAGGCACGTTATGCGCTCGAACGTGCAATCGAGGGGATGGCGAATGAGAGGGATGGCGAATGACAGGTGATATCGAGAACGCGGCGATTGACCGGACGCTCAGGACCTATTTTCTGATGCACACGCTGACGGACGGCGAGGCTGCGCAAGCGCGCGAGCAACTGGCAAGCTATATCGGGCTCGTGTTCTCCGCCGGAGAGCAGGATCTGGATCGCCTGACGATGTGCGGCCTGACGTTTCTGCGCGATCGCAATGGAAGAGGCGAGGGCGCGTCGGTGCATTCCGAATATACCGGCCTTTAGACGCAGAGCCTGCTGCCGCGAAACGTTGCATTGCGTTCTGATCGACGCCACAGTGCGGCTTCCTTTTCGGGCGAGGATCAGTCCGACTGAGCAGCCGTGGCGGCACATCATGATTTCCGATTTTCGTTCCAGCGTCGATCGCCTTGGCGACATGATCGCGGAGGCATCCGTCATCGTTCCCTTCACGGGAGCGGGCATTTCCACCGAGTGCGGCATTCCGGACTTCCGCTCAGCCAACGGGCTGTGGGCGCGCTATCGGCCGATTCCGTTCGATGAGTTTCTCGTCAGTCAGGAGGCGCGGGACGAATCCTGGCGACGGCGGTTTGCGATGGAAGCGACTTTCGCGGCAGCCCGGCCGGGGCGTGGTCATCGCGCCTTGGCGGCGCTGCATCGTGCTGGAAAAGTCCCCTCGGTGGTGACGCAGAACATCGACAATCTGCATCAATCCTCGGGCATTGCCGACGAGTACGTGATCGAGCTGCATGGCAACACCACATATGCGCGCTGCATCGGCTGCGATCGGACCTATGAGCTCGACTGGGTGAAGGACCGCTTCGAGCGCGAGGGGCATGCGCCGTCCTGCACGGCCTGCGACGCGCCGGTAAAGACGGCCACGGTCTCGTTCGGGCAGGCGATGCCCGAACACGCAATGCGGCGCGCGGGCGATCTCGCGCAGCAATGCGATCTTTTCCTCGTGGTGGGCTCGTCGCTGGTGGTGTGGCCCGCCGCCAGCATTCCGTTGATAGCGCGCAAGGCCGGCGCACGGCTCGTCATCATCAACAACGAGCCCACCGATATGGATGACCTCGCCGATCTCGTGATCCCGCACGACATCGGCGAGACGCTCGGCCCGTTCGTCGGCAACTGAGAGCAATGCATGTTCGTTATGCAAGCCGCCAGCTCCGCGCGCTGACCGGGGCCGCGCAAGTTGTTCATAGTTTCAATCGAGGCGTTTTTTGACTTTGCGGAACATCCAGCAATGCTATCGTCAAGACACATGATTCGTGGAGCACTTCGGGAGTGCTGCTATCAGGCCTTGAGGTTCGCGTCGCACCCTGATCGCTAACACAAGGCGGACATAAGATTGGGATCCGGGGCGATGGGATCGGACAACTTTGAGTCCAAAAGATTTGGAAGTCCTGCCCACGAGGGAGCGGCAAACCGGTTCACGGACACCGCCTCCGAACGCTTCTCCAGTCTCTCAGACAACAGCGCCGATCTGATCGAGGTCGCCGGCGTCATCAAGTGGTTCGATGCCTCCAAGGGCTATGGCTTCATCGTGCCGGACAATGGTTCGCCGGACGTGCTGCTGCATGTGACGGTGCTTCGGCGCGATGGCTATCAGACGGCTTACGAGGGAGCGCGGCTGGTGTGCGAATGCGTGCGCCGCGCCAGAGGTTATCAGGCATTCCGGATAGTCTCGATGGACGAGTCGACGGCGATTCATCCGTCGCAGATGCTGCCGCCGCGCACGCATGTGACAGTCACCCCGACCAGCGGTCTCGAGCGCGCCCAGGTCAAATGGTTCAACCGTCTCCGCGGCTTCGGCTTCGTCAGTTGCGGCGAGGGGAAACCGGACATCTTCGTCCATATGGAGACGTTGCGGCGGTTCGGCATGACCGAATTGCGGCCCGGCCAGTATGTGCTGGTGCGCTACGGACCCGGCTCGAAGGGGATGATGGCGGCCGAGAT
>JBEBWH010000144.1:0-7861 GCA_040392305.1 Bradyrhizobium sp.
CCGCAAAGCACACGTGTGATGGGGAGGACGAGGTGTTGAAATTGGATAATGGCGGAGAGAGAGTCCGCTGAGAACGGGTTTTTATGGGGGTTGGCAGCCCCTTGAAATGCAAGGTTATTCTACCTCGAAAATCCTTGTTTTTCAGTTGGTTGATGGGTGTCAGGCTCCCGTCTGACTGTCTGCTGATGCCTTGTGACATTTGCCGGTTTCCATCGAAGGAGTGTATGTTTTTTCGTATGTTCACGCTCGGCGGAAGATGGTAATTATGCCCTCTCTAGACATGTATGTTTTCAATCTGGATGCGACCATGCCCATATCTCTCACCGCCCGCGAAGTCGAAGCGCTGACCAAGGATGGCCTGCATCGCGTCGATCATGGCCTCTATCTGCAAATCCGGCGAGACGGCGCGACACGCTCCTGGCTGCTGCGCTACCGCTTCAAGAGCCGTCCTAAATGGATGGGTCTGGGGCCGGCGCGTGTGCTCACGTTGACCGAGGCAAGGCGCAGGGCGCTCGCCAGCCGGCGGCTCATCCTTGACGGGATCGATCCGATGAAGGCTCGCAAGGCGGAGCGCCGCTCGGCTGCCATGACGTTTGCCCAATGTGCGAAGAAGTATGTCGAGGCGCACAAGGCGGGCTGGAAGAACGAGAAGCACATCGCGCAATGGACCTCGACGCTGGACACCTATGCCGGTCCGGTGATCGGCAAGCTGCCCGTCGATCAGGTCGATGCAGATCATGTCTTCAAGATTCTGGAGCCGATCTGGACGACGAAGACGGAAACGGCCACGCGACTGCGCGGTCGTCTGGAGCGCGTTCTGGATTGGGCGCGGGTGGTTGGCTTTCGCTCCGGCGAGAATCCAGCCCGATGGAAGGGCGGCTTGAGCCATCGCCTTCCGGCTGCGGGCAAGGTCCAGCGCAAGACCGCCCATCATGGCGCGGTTCCCTATGCCGAGATCCCGGCATTAATGAAGCGCCTTGGCGAACTGACCTCGATCAGCGCCAGAGCGCTCGGCTTCACCATCCTGACGGCGGCGCGCACCGGCGAGACTATCGGAGCGACGTGGAAGGAGATCGACCTGAAGGCGAAGGTGTGGGTGATCCCGGCCGAGCGGATGAAGGCCGGCAAGGAGCATCGCGTCTCGCTGTCGGACGCTGCTGTCGCGCTGCTGAAGACCCTGCCGCGCCGTGGCGACTACTTGTTCGCCGCCCACGACCCCAAGCTACCTCTGTCCAACATGGCGATGCTGCAATGCCTTCGGGGTTTGCGCGGCGGCAAGGGCGAGACGGTGCATGGTTTTCGCTCGGGCTTCTCGACATGGGCGGCCGAGCAGACCAGCCATCCGCGCGAGATCGTGGAGGCCAGCCTTGCGCACGAAGTCGGCAATGCCGTGGAACTGGCCTACAAGCGCACCGACTATCTCGCCAAGCGCGCCAGGCTGATGAAGGATTGGGCCGCGTTCGTCACCGGCGGGAAGGCGAAGGCCGCATAAGTGTACCTTCTCGCCCCTTCCGCCTTCGCTGCTGAAGAGCTGAACTTCACCCGAAGGGGAGCATGACATCCGGATCGATCTGAGCGACGGCTTTGCGCCGCCATCTTGGTCGTTAAAATCGGCTCTGCCGCTTCCCAAGAGTGGACACTGCCATTGGACGATCGGCGCGTTTCTTGCGAAGCTACCGCGCTTTCTAAAATGGCGCAGATGAGCACCCTAGCCGTTGTCGAGCCAAGCTCAGGCCCGTTCGATCTCCTTGCAAGTTCTGCCTTGTAAGGCGGAGGAATCTGTAGATTTTGTATTTTCCTTTTCAGTTATGTTCGGATCGCCGTACTAAGCTTCAATGATTCCTTCGAGGTGCGCTCATGCCACGGAATATCGTCATATACTCTGATGGAACAGGTCAGCGCGGCGGCATTTTCTTCGACGAGAAACGCAGCAACATATACAAGATGTACCGCGCTACACGGTGCGGTCCTGATCTCGCCATCGATCCCGCCGAACAGCTCACTTATTACGATCCCGGTCTCGGGACGGAGCCCGTCGGCTCTTCGACGCCCTACCGTTGGTATCGCAAGGCCTACAACGTCATCAGTCAGGCTACGGGTCTCGGCATCACTTTGAACATCATCGAATGCTATGCCGCCCTGATCCGGCTCTGGCATCCGGGTGACCGCATCTTCCTCTTCGGGTTCAGCCGCGGCGCCTACACGGTGCGAGCACTGGGCGGCGTCCTGAGTTTTTGTGGCATTCCCACGCGCATGGCGGACGGGTCGCCACTGCGCCGGGATGAAAGGTCATCTCGTGCGATCGCGCGCGAAGCGGTGAAACAGGTCTATCAGTTCACGAATTCTCGCAGGCGCGACGCGGCGACGCAAAAGCAGCAGATGCGCCTCGACCAACGCGAGCTACTGGCACAGAGATTCCGCGAGAAGTACGCCTCCGGCGAGCAGCAGCAATCCAATGTCGTGCCGCATTTTATCGGCGTGTTCGATACTGTCGCGTCGCTGGCGAACCGCACCGCAGTCTGGGGGCTGATCGCCGGTGGGCTCGCAGTTCTGCAACTGATCTCTTTCCTTCTATCCCTATTGATTTGGAGCTACTTCGTCTGGTCGGCCATCACGCTGGGCATCGCAGCTACCGTGGGCGTCGCTTGGTATGTGTTCGACCATCACAAAGCGCCGGGGGCGCTGCCCGGCTTTTCGGCACGGCAGACCCGTCACTGGACGGAGTTTAAGATGCGTTTCTACGACTGGCGCCTCTCCCCAAAGATACCCTATGCGCGCCACGCGATATCGATTGATGAGAACCGCAAGGAGTTCGACCGCGTTCCCTGGGGTACGCACGGTGAGCCGAACGAACCCGATGACAAGGGGATCATCCGTTTCGAGCAGATCTGGTTCGCGGGCAACCACTCCGATGTCGGCGGCAGCTATGCGGAGAATGACGCCCGGCTTTCAGACATCACGCTGAAGTGGATGTTGGAAGCGGCCGCGAGCGTGGGGCTCAAATATGACGAGCGCTGGCTCAGGCTGTTTCCCGATGCAGCTGGGCCGCAGCATGACGAAAAGCGGCAGGGCATCTTCAAGTATTCGGTTGCCTTTGTGCGTAAGATCGACCCCAAAGCCCCTCTTCACCAAAGCGTTCTCGACCGACTGGCTCTGCCGGAGGTGCTTCAGTACGACGTGCGCAAGCCCTATCGGCCGGAGGGGCTGCGCGGTCACGAAAGCGCAGGCGACTTCTATGCTGACTGAAGGCCTCTCTGCGAGCGAAGGAACGTCAGTCGGTGCCTATCTCGCTGGCGCCCTACCACGTTCCCAGTTTACGTGCCACTGCGCTAGTTTCCGACCCAGAGGCTTCCAGTCTGCAAAGCACCGCAATTTCAGCCTTCAGGAAGAAGTCCGTTCCCGAAAGCAGACCCCACCAACACTGACATCGCTTCTTTGAATTACCGGAAGCAAATGCTGGTTCCCCACGAAACCTTACAGTCTCGCATTGCCGTATTCACGTTTACCAATGCTGCGCCTGCGATGGTGTGGATCGATCTACCCTAAAGGTTGCATGAGCTGCAGCTATCAGGCAATGATCGTCATCGCAGGAGCGTGGGGGCGCAAACTTGCCAAATCTACATCTGATAGGAAGCAAGCCTGTCGCTTTTCACATTGGCAATGAAGTCATGGCGATAGTTCCCCAAGGCCGCTTCCATGCTTGATGGCCCACACTTTTCCAAAGTATGTGGCGGTGACGATAACGCCCGGCTCGACGTGCTGTTCGTCCACGGCTTGACCGGCGATCCATTCGATACATGGACTTCCGGGCCTGAGCAGGAATACTGGCCGAGCTGGTTATGTGAGGAACTGGAGGGCGTATCAGTTTATGCCCTAGGTTATCCTGCCAGCATCTTTGGAAAATGGGCCAAAAAGGAGATGAACCTCCACGAGCGGGCAGGCAACATGCTAGAACATCTTGCCGCCGGCGGCATCGGCGCAAAGCCAATCGCCTTAATCTGCCATAGCCTCGGCGGTATCCTGGTGAAGGAAATGCTCCGCACCTCAAATGAGTGCGCCGACGACGGCTGGAAGGCAATCGCCGGGCAAACCCGCCTTGCCGTCTTTATGGCGACGCCACACAAGGGCGCTTCCCTAGCGTCGGCTGTTAAGCTGATCGTGCCGCGGCTCGCCTCCACTCATGTGGACCTTTTGACCAATGACAGCGGTTATCTGACCAGCCTCAACCAGTCCTACCGCGATCTTGCGAACGGTGCTGGCATTGCGACGGTGTCGTATTACGAAAAGTACAAAACCAAAGACGCCGGCTTTATTGTTCACGAAGATAGCGCCGATCCAGGTGTAGGTGCGACAAGGCCGGTGGCGGTCGATGCCGATCACATCTCGATTTGCAAACCTGCCGGCCGGACCGATCTCATTTACACGTCGTTGTGCCGCCATTTGAAAGCCGTTCTGAAAAGGTGCCCCGTGCCTTCGGAAGACGGCACATTCGATTCATTCGCGCCGGACGACTATAGCGCGAGTTCTGAATCGGACCGGCGTGATCTTCTGCAGAAGCTGATTGATGCGGGCCGAGAACACGAATATCAGAAAGCCAACGCCCTCCAGAACAAGTTCGCGCAGCGCTATTACAAGCTAGGCCTGCATACCGAAGCCAAGTCTAAGAGCGATGCCGTGCTATCCGCGGTCGAACAGCGTTTCACCACGCACGTCTATGGTGGCAGAATCTGCAAGGGCGCGACCGACGATGAAATCGCCGCCGCCTTGCAGGCCCATGTCATCGATCCGATGTGCGGCGGCAAAGGAAAGGATCATTTAAGCCCGACAGCGATTTTGCAGGCGCTCTATTTTCTCACGGAGCAGTGCTACATTCAGTGGGATGCAACATGAGCGGTCGACTCTGGTATCCCCAGCTTGATGTTTACGATGCCATCCGACGGCTTGGCGGGTTGCTGACGTTCTGGAGTGCGGATGCCGCGCCTTCGCCGGAGCGGCTGTTCATCGCCGATTTCTACCTTGCAAATCCGCCGCTCCTACACAAGACGCATATGACGCAGGAGGTGCGGAAGGAATTCAACGGGCTTGGAATCTCGCGGCCGGAGAAGACTTTTGTCAGCTATCCGTCGCCGCCAATCCTGTTTCAGAAAATGGACGAGGTTCAGCGTCAAGCGTTCAGGACGCTGACAGGCAAGGGACTGATCGACCTCCCGAAGCTTGAAAAAGGTACGGTGTCGCCCTCCGCGGCCGGCTTTGAGCTATTTGAAGATCGGTTCGTCCCGCTCTTTGGCGAGGCCGAACGCAAGGTTGCCGAATTTATCGCCGGCTCGTTTTCGCTTGCAGACAAGGAAATTGGGGCTTTGCGCCGGAGCACGGGCCTGAGAAGGGTGGTCCGGTGAGCTACTCTCATTTTCATATCCGGCGGCTCCGGGTGCTGCTGAAAGGAGAGCCGGTCTATGACCAACGCTTTCATACCGGCGTTAATATCATCAGGGGCGAAAACGGCTCCGGCAAATCGACCATCGCCGATTTCATTTTCTATATTCTCGGCGGGGAGTTCGACAATTGGAAGACGGTCGCCGCCAATTGCAGTGAGGTGCAGGCCGAAGTCGTGACACAGGGCGGCGTGCTGACGCTTCGCAGAGAGATCGGCCGCGCGCAAACGCCCATGCAGGTCTTCTTCGGGCCGATGATAGAGGCCGAGCAGCACGGGCTGGATGGATGGGAAACCTATCCGATCCGACGGTCGGAAAGCCGGGAGAGCTTCTCGCAGGTTCTGTTTCGTGCATCGGGCATTCCCGAGGCGCAAAGCCAAGGCGCTGCCAACATCACAATGAACCAGTTGTTGCGGCTGCTCTATTCTGACCAGCGCACGCCGGCAGCCTTCCTTTTCCGGTTCGAATCCTTTGACACACGCGAGATCCGCGAAGCGGTCGGCGATCTAATTTGCGGCCTCAGCGTATATGAACTCTACGAGATAGAACTCAGCCTGCGCGATCTCGACAAGAAATTCGACGAAAAGAACCGGCGGTTCACGGCTCTTTTGAGCGCACTACCGCCCGACGAAGTGCTTTCGCGGGTGGAAACGATCGATAGCCGCTTGACCGCGCTATCCGGTGAATATGAGAGATTGACGGCGGAGATCAGCAATGCCGACGCGCTTGTTGATGACGGGCAAGTGCAAGAGTTTGTCACGGCGCGGAAGAAGGCGGGCGACGAACTGCGGAAATGCCGCGCGCAGATCACGCTCAATGAACAGAACCTTCACATCAACGAGCTTGAAATCGCAGACCTCACCAGCTTTCTCGAGTATCTAGAAGAGTTGGCGGAGAAATTGCCACGGGCGCAAGCTTCATCCGATATAGTTGGCAATATCGATTTCACCCATTGCCCCGCCTGCCTCGCCCCGCTGACAGGTAGCCAAGGACCGGATCACTGCGTGCTGTGCGGCACCGAAACCGATCCGGAGCATGAGCGTTCGCGCTATCTCCAGATCAAGATGGATCTGGACATCCAGATACGGGAATCGCGTCAGCTCCTAGAAGAGAAGAAGCGCTCTTCAGCCAATATCGAACGCGAGCTCCGCCGCCTGCGCCGTGAATATCAGGAGCGGCTTTCCGAATACACCGTCAGGTATGAGATAAGCACCTCGCCGCGCGACAGTTTTGTCGCCGAACGTTATCAGCGCCTTGGCCAAATTGATCGCGAGCGCACGGAACTGGCGCGGCTTCGGGAAAGAGCCCTTGAGATACAAGCTCTAAGCGAAGAAAAGGCGGCTTTGCAGGAACAGATCAACCGTCTCAAGGATCGCCAGAAAGCCTTGGAAACTGCCAGCGAGCAGCGCCGCAGGCAGGCGCTGACGCGTGTTTCCGAAACGGCGAAAGGCATCCTGAAACAGGATTTGGACCGCCAGGATGAGTTCCGGAACGCCCAAAGCGTTGCGATCAATTTCGGCGACAACTCTGTTCTTGTCGACGGCGAACTGAATTTTGCCGAAAGCAGCAATGTCATTGTTAAAAACGCCACCATACTGTCACTCTTGCTAGCGGCCACGCAGGATGAGAAATTCTATCATCCCCGCTTTGTTTTGTTCGATAACATCGAAGACAAAGGAATGGAGCAGGATCGGAGTCATAATTTCCAGGAGATCATTTTGCGCGCCTCGGAAGCGGCAAAGGTGGATCATCAGATTATTTTCACGACCTCGATGTTCAATCCGTCCCTTGACGAAGCGCAGTATGTAATAGGGCCGCATTATACCCACGAGAACCGGACCCTTTCTATTCCGCCAGCAGAAGCCGGATAGCAGGATAGAGCATATAAGTCGCTGGGTCCGCCAGCCCGAGATCGCACGTACGGCGGGATCTGACTTCAAAGTCGACTTTTGGTCGAGGAACGAGACTCGCTGCGCGGGATTGGCGCGCGCGACGAAGTGGGCGTCACGAACCGATCGTCGTGTCCGCATTACCGCAATTGCGAGCGCAAACCAGACAGTCTGCTGTCGGCCCCCATATCTGCCTTGGGAAATCATTTCCCAGGCGCGATTGGTTGGGCGGACGCCAACGGCCGAGCCTGGGTGGGAAGCGGACTGACGGCTTTTGTGCGACCAAGCTGGGAAGGCGGTCGTTCAGGTGCCGCCGTACTCCGACGGCAATGCGCCTTCATCGTTGTCGTCTGTCAGCGGGGCCGCTGATACCTTTCGATCACAATGCCTGAATTGCCAAGCAGACGCTCATTCAGCTCGGCGGACTCAGGTATACTGCGCACCACTTTCGAGGTTACCAGGGGAAGTCTCAGCTAGGCTCAGGACTCATAGATCATAGCCAGAAGATGACGGCGGCAGCGATGCAGATTGCGGAGAAGA
>JBEBWH010000145.1:0-7851 GCA_040392305.1 Bradyrhizobium sp.
AAGGCGTCCGGCGGCAAGGCCAATCCGCAGGCTGTCAACGATCTGCTGAAAGAGCGTCTCGGCCTCTGACGACAGGCGCAGGGCGAAACGAACAACGGCGCGGTGCTCACCGCGCCGTTGTCGTTTTGGCGCGGCGCGATGGCGCTCGACGATGCTCGCCGACGCGCGTCGCGGCTATCGTCCAGGATCGAATCGGTCGCGCGTGATTCGGAGTGAGCGTTGTTTTGGCGCGGCCGGGCGGAGCCGAAAGCGCACAGACGCAAAAATAATTTTGTTGCAACAGAAACCGACTCACATTCAGCGCGATGCTTCAAAGGCGCGTCCGGGTGAGTCGAACCGCCTGCCGGTGCGTGTATTTCATGAGCATGGAGAATCGATGTTGGCTAGGAAATACGCGGGCTTTTTGCAATCTTGACATTCATGGATGCTGATGCCGCGCGTCTTTTCGAGGTCGCATCACTGTGCATGATTGAAGTTGACGCTGTGCGCGTGGGTGTTGCGCGCGCCTTGCAGCATCAACACTTCCTTAAGCGAGACACTGTTTTTTTTAACCCGTTGGTGTAAGCGGAAGAAAGTGCATTTCGATTCCCGAGTGCACATAGCAATCAGGCCATCTCACGACGTAGGAGGGCAACATGGCTAAGAAGGCTAAGAAGGCGAAAGCCAAGACGGCGAAGAAAGCCGTCAAGAAGACCGTGAAGAAGGTCGCCAAGAAGGCGGCGAAGAAGTCCGCGGTGAAGAAGACCGCGAAGAAGAAGGCTACCGTCAAGAAGGCCGCCGCCAAGAAGGCGACTGCGAAGAAGACGACCGCCAAAAAGGCAAAGAAGGTTGCCAAGAAGAAGGCTGCCAAGAAGAAGTGAGTTGCTACGGATGCATCGCCGCCAAGGCACGCGAGTTGACTTGGCAAGGACGATGCGTTCGACCGATAGGGCGATCCCGCCCGGCATGCCGGTTCCTACATGCCAAGGGGGTGCCCGGTGGAATTGTCGACCACATGTTATCGACAACGTCTTCCCCGCAGCCGACCGTTTCGCTTTTGCGGCGAGCCAGGATTGGCAGCGAACAGACGAAGAGGGTGTCGGCGAGACATCAGGTCAGACGGCCGGTTCGGGTATCACGGCAGGAGTTCAGCTCCTGCTCACCGGTTCGGCGGAAGAGACTGAAAAGCTCTTCACTCGGGCGGACACTGATCCGCAATTCCGGCGGCCTTTCGAGGCCCCGCGGAGTTTTGGCCCGGACGTGATCGCCGACACCCTCGTTTTCAATCCCCCCTGTTTCCAGTTCGCGCGCGGTGGCGCGCTGCCTTCGACTTGTACGCCGCTGCCTCCCGTCTGGCGCTGCCCTTGGCGACAGCTGCGCGTGACGCCGTCCGCGCGGCCTGTTGCGGACGCTTGTCCGGGGCAGTGACAGCGATGGTTATCAAGACGCCAAGCCGCACGGTAAACCAATGATCCCCGAAGCACAGAAAGCCCAATGAAATAAGGGTTTTCGCATCGTTCAGGGATTGTTTGGCATGATCCATTCACGCCTCGTTCATCGCGATACTTAAACTGCCGTTCAAAGTTGAATGGTCAAATGCACCCAACACGCCGGCCGGAGAAATAATCCCGAAAACGGGGCGCTGCGGACAATAAACGGCGGTTGGGACGGCATAACAGGTAACAGGACAGGAGCCGCGCGGTGCTCTGCGAACGCAGGGCGGGCGGCAGGGGAGCCCGCAAGATGGTCCCCTTAAAAACACAAGGGGCTGCGGCGTGACGCCGACAGGCCCGGGCGACAGGAGGCTGACGATGACGATGTGCCCGCAGGTTGATCTCGCCGATGCGGCTCCGGCGGAAGCGGCTGATCCGGATGCGCTGTACGATCTCGGCATCATGTATGCGGCGGGGCGTTCCGTTCCGGTTGATCTGGTCGCCGCTCACAAATGGTTCAATCTGGCGGCGCTGAAGGGCCGGCAGGACGCGGCGCTGCTGCGGCGAGAGCTTGCCGAACTGATGTCCGACGTCGAGATCGCCATGGCGCAGCGTCAGGCGCGTGCCTGGATCACCGCGCATTGAAGTCGGCTCCACGCGGTCGCGGGGGCGGGCGATAGCGGATTGCTGACGTCCGGGGCGGCAATATAGTCGCCTGCGCGCTCTCGCCTGAAGGCAATTGTTCGCGACCGGCGGGCCATGCCGGCCGGTTGTGGCGTTGCGGAACACATCGCCCGCGCGCCGCCGGCCGATGGATCGGCGGCCATTCCTCTGCCATGCTTGCGCATGGGCACCCGTGACGAAACTGCCCTGCCAGCGAGCGCTAAGAATATGACCAGCATGCACGACCAAGAGCTTGTGCGTATTCTGCGCGACGACTGTCCCTATTCCGATCCCACCACCGAGGGGCTCGGCATTGCCGGCCGTCCGGCCCGAGCGGTGCTGACCACGCGTCACGACATGACGGTCTGCGCGATCGAGGAGGCTGGGCGGATGTTCGAACTGTCCGGCGCGAGGGCGCGTGTGCTGGTCGACACGGGGACGCAGGCCGTGGCCGGAACGCCGCTGCTCGAGGCGACGGGCGCGGCGGGCAGCCTCCATCGCACCTACAAGATGGCGCAAACGCTGGTCGAGGTGTTGTCCGGCATCGCCACCGGCGCCCGCGCCATTGTCGACGCCGCCCACGGCGTCAATCCGCGATGCCGGGTTGCCTGTACGCGCAAGCATATGCCCGGCATGAAACGATGGGCGCTCCGCGCCATCGAGGCGGGCGGGGCGATGCCGCATCGGCTGGGCCTGTCGGACTACGTTCTGGTGTTCGAGGAGCATCGCACACTGCTCGACGAGGCCGTGCCGCTTGCGGAGCATTTCGCGCGCCTCAAAAGCCATGCTCCGGAACGCCGCCTTGCCGTGGAGGTCACTACGGTCGACGAGGCGGTCGCGTTCGGGCGCGCCGGCGCGGATATCATCCAGCTCGACAAAATGCCGCCTGAGCAGCTCGCGGCGACCGCCGCTGCCTTGCAATCCCTCGCGCCGCGCCCGCTGCTCGCCGCCGCGGGCGGCGTCAACGCCGGCAACGCCGCAGCCTATGCCGCGGCCGGAGCCGATATTCTTGTGACGTCGGCGCCCTATCAGGCTCCGCCGCGCGACGTGAAGGTGCGCATCGTGCCCGCATGAGTGGGGGCGCAGGTGACCTGACCGGGATCGGGCGAAAGAGCCGTGGCCGCGCTCTGGTGCACCGCCCGACCGTGGAATATGCGATCCGGCGCTAGCTTACCGCGATGTTCTCGACAATTTCGACTTTGAGATCATCGTCTGCAACCCAGAGCATTTTCAGTGCGCCGCTCTTCTCCGCGACAAAGCGAAATTCCAGATACGGGTTCTGCGAAATAGCCGTGTCGAGCTGCCATGACAAGAGAATCTCATGATCCAGCATGCACTCGAACCGCGTGATGATGTTGCGTGGGATGGTTTCGCTGTGCGCATTCTTGCGCATGCCGGTTTCCATCGGATGCGTGACCATGGTCTTTACGGTCACGACATCGCCCCGGGCCGGAGCACGGTTGCTGATCCAGATGCGTGGTTTGGATGGCTTGGCGGTCACGACGTTCTCCGGCTAACCGTTGCAGCCGCCGACCGTTACGGTGACGGTCTTGCGTTGGCTCAGAATCTGACCGTCGCTCATCCGGGCAAGGGCGATCACGGTCTGGGATTCGGCCAGCCGGATGCGGGTGGTAACATTGGCCATTCCCATCCTCGCTGAGAATTTGAACCGGCAGGCCACCGGGCGCGGGTTGTTTTCTGCGATCAGCAGGATTTCCTCGCAATGGCTTGCAGCGGAAAAGCGCTGATCGAGGCTGATGGTGACCGGCACGGCGTTGGCGTTTTCCGCCGTCAATGGAATGTCCAGCACGAGCCCTGCCGCTTCCGCCTGTCGCCCGCGCGTGAAGTCGGCCACGAGGGCTTCGACCTCGCTGCGCGCGAGCGCAGGGGATGCGACGAGGGCGGCGATCGTGACGCCGCCCGCCTTCAGTGCGTCGCGTCGGCTCAGAAGTTTCACTGAACTGTCTCCTTTTGTCTGAGCGGCGTGCACTGAGCGCTAGGCAAGGAAGTCTCCATACATGCGCTGCGCCCATTTATGATCTTCCTCGACCAGATCGGCCGAGCGGATATCGATGTCGATCTGCTTCTGGCTGATTGTGCCATCGGGCATAATCTCATAGTCGAACTGAACCGAGATCGCTTCTTTCGGATCGCCGTTGACCATCATATAGCACAGATTATCCGGCAGCAGCGTCTTCACCTCCTGCCCCTTGATGCGCTGGGCGACATAGGTCGCGACGATCTTGCCGACAAAATTGGCGACATGGGCGCTCTTCGGATAATAGCCGAACTGTTTCGATACAGCGCCCATCACGTCGCCCACCAGATAGACGTCCGGGTCCTCGTTGGCATGCAGCATGGTCGGATGAATGTCGGCCCATGTCGTCGGCTTGCCATCGGGCGTCTTGCCGATCAGGTCGGCGTTCCAGACCATATCGGCGGCCTGATGCGGCGGCATCAGGATGGCGTCGTCGAATTTCACTTCGGCCGCTGTGGTGACGATCTTCTTGTTGAAGGGATCGACCTCCTTCACCTTGGCGTTCGGGATGTGCTGGATGATATCGGGATACAGCTCCTCGAAGGCGGCCTTGAATCCGCCGCCGATCGGCATGATCCGCGGCTTCGGATCGAGAATGACGATCTTGGCGGGGATCTTGTTCTTCTTGAAATGCCAGGCCATGACGCAGGCGCGCTCATAGGGCGAGGGCGGGCAGCGATGCGGCGGCGGCGGCAGCGTCATCACCATCGTGCCGCCCTTGAAATTGTGGATCTTGTTCTTGATCGCGACATGCTCGGCATCCGCCGTGTAGCCGGACGGGTAGGCACGGCGGGTGAATTCGATCGCCTTCTCGTCGTTGCCGAACCAGACATCGTAGCCGTTGCGGATGCCGCCGGCCACGATCAGGTAGTCATAGTTGATCTGGCCGTGAGCGGTCCGCACGATTTTCTTGTCGCGTTCGATGCCGGTCACTTGCGTCTGCACCAGCTCGTAGCCGTATTTCCGCGACGGCCCGATCATGTCGTGCAGCAGGTAATCGGTGTTCAGCACATCGATCAGCCACTTGTTGCTCATCGGCAGCGACCAGAACACCGGATTGCGTTCCAGCACGATGACTTCGGCGTCGACATTCTGGGCGTGCAGATGTCGCGCCGCCGACAGGCCGCCCCATCCGCCACCGGCGATGACGATGCGAGGTTTTTTGCCGCGGGGCCTCAATGTGGTGGTCGCGTTGACGGCAATCGGAGCGGCCAGACCAGGGAGCGCGGCGATCGACGCTGCGCCGGTGGCGATAGCGCCGCTAGCAAGGAACGTACGACGACTGATCATGTGCTTTCCTCCTTCAAAGGTTATGTGTCGCTGTTGTTGTTATGGCTTCGGTGGGCGACCATCCGCGCAACGCGAGGGCGGTGCCCGCAAGAATTCCGGCCGCCGCCGGAATGGACATCAACGCCAGCGTCGAGAGGCCCGAGAGGCCATGGCCGATGGAGCATCCCGCCGCGAGCGCGCCGCCGATGCCCATCAGCAGGCCGCCGGTCATGGCGCGCGCCATGGCCTGAGGCGAGGCAAATCCCTGCAGCTTGAGCGCGCCCTGCGCCACCGCGAGCAGGAACGAGCCAAGGGCGACGCCAGCGACAAGGGCGACGCCGAAGCTGATTTTCTTGCCGCTCGCCAGCATCAGGTAGAGCAGGCTATCCCCGACCGGGGCGATGAAGCTTGCCGAGGCGACGGGCACGGGATCGAACTCATCCGCGCCGATCGTCCCGGTGACGTACCATCCCGCGACAATGGCGCATCCGATTCCGACGCCGCCCAGTTGCAGAAGAGGGCTCCGCCGGAAGGAGGAATGGTTGAACGCGAACCAGCCGAGCGCTCCCGCAGCGGCCACGACCGTCAGCCATGTGGCGGCCACACCGCCGATACCGAGTTTCGCCAGAACTCCCGGTATCGTCGCGATATCGGTTTGCAGGACGAAGGCTTGCCCGGCCAGCACACGCAACGGCGCCAGCAATCCGGTGAGCGTGAGATAGCCGCCAACCGCGATACATGTCAGCACGATCAGCGAGCGCAGGTTGCCGCCGCCGAGCAGCACCAGCGCGCGGGCGCCGCAGCCATTGGCCATGACCATGCCGATGCCGAACAGGGCGCCGCCAAAGAAGACCAGCGGTGGCGAGAAAGCGGCGCGCACATAGACCGATTGTGACAGATCGAACAGGCCAGCGCTCTGCAGCGCCTGGCTGCCCACGAGGGCCACCGCCAGCGCCAGCGCGAATGTGCGGATGTGGCGGCCATCGCCGCCGCGCCACCAGCCACGCAAGCCGTTCAGCAGGCAGAAGGAGCTCAATCGTCCTGCCAGGCCGAACAGGACGCCGACCGCCACACCACCCCATATGACGGCTGCGCTACCAGCCATGGCTGCCATCCGCGCTTCGCCGTGTCATGATGGAGCGCCCCAGATGTCGCGGGTAATCGCCTCGTACCATCCGATGGCGTAGTGTGCTTCGGCCGCGCGAAATGCCTTCGATGCGTTGAGAGGGCTGACCCCTCCGGAATTCGGCGCGACCGCGATCTTCCCATCGGCGACGCGATAGACGTCGGCGACGGAAATGCCGTAGTCGGGCGCCAGCACGCTGTAGCAGGTGTTGATCCACGATGGCGGCGGAGGCTCACGGCCGGCGAGGTCCGCGTTGATCGCGGCCGCGACCACCTTGCCCTGCGCGTTGGCGCAAAAGCCTGACTTCGGCATCGGCGCGGCAATGGTGGCATCGCCCACGACATAGATGCCTTTGACGTTTCGTGATTCAAACGTGGTTGGATTGACGGGAACCCAACCATCTCCGTTCGTCACGCCCGCACGCTCGGCGATGGCGCCTGCCTTCTGTGGCGGCACGACGTTGAGTACGCTCGCCTTAGGGACGGTGCCGAAGGCGCTGACGGCCTCGCGCCGATCGGCGTCGATGCGCGTCACCTGACCGTCGTTCGAGCGGCCGACCCATTCGATCATGTCGCCGTAAAGCGCCGCGCTTCCGATCAATCCGAGAGCTTCGCGCCGTGTGGTCATGGCCGCGCTGCCGGCGTGAGGGTTGAGAAATAACGTGCCAGAATCTCGATCTGCTCGGCATCGTAGCCGCGCATCAGGCGCGGCATCACCGTGGCATCGGCCGGCGGACTGACCTTGAACGCTTCCAGTTTCGTCTTGAGGACCAGGTAGGGAGTGTTGGCAATCGTAGGGATGCTTCCGGGCGAGCGCCCATCAGTGCCATGGCAATTGGCGCAACTGCCGGCAAGCACGGATGGCTCGTTGATGGAGGCGGATTTCGCATCGGCCGCGGCCAGACCGCATATCATCGCAACGACCGCCGAAACCAATACGGTCACACCCGCCGACGATGGCCGCGCCGCTATGGCGGTGGCATCCATGCTGATATCAGCCTTGCGACTATCGAAAAATGGCCCGTGCGCGCGCATCGATCCCCTGCGAATCCGACCGAACGGACTCCCGAGCGCACGCGTGCACGAGAGGCGCAAGACTGCGCGCATCACGTGATCACGTGAACGTCTCAGGATCGCTGATGAATGATTGGCCGAGCGTGCTTCTTGCTAATCAGCGCTTGCCGGCACCGGCAAAATTCAGCCCGCTACAGGGCATACGCTGAGCAAGGATTGCTCGATTGCAATGATAGATGGAGAAAGTATCTATCGTCAAGCATGGGCGTGGCGTGAGACATTGCTCGCTTGTCGAGCAGCACGCTTGCCGTACGAGGGCGATGTTTCGCG
>JBEBWH010000146.1:0-7846 GCA_040392305.1 Bradyrhizobium sp.
GCATCAAGCCGGAAAACATCTTCATCGAGGATCTGCGCGAGGAGTTCGTGCGCGACTACGTGTTCCCGATGTTCCGCGCCAACGCGGTCTACGAGGGCCAGTATCTGCTCGGCACCTCGATCGCGCGGCCCCTGATCGCCAAGCGGCAGATCGAGATCGCGCGCGAGGTGGGCGCCGACGCCGTGTCGCACGGCGCGACAGGCAAGGGCAACGACCAGGTGCGGTTCGAACTGGGCTACTACGCGCTCAACCCGGACATCACCATCATCGCGCCATGGCGCGAATGGGATCTGCGCTCGCGCGAACAGCTGATCGCTTTCGCCGAAGCGCACCAGATTCCCATCGCCAAGGACAAGCGCGGCGAAGCGCCGTTCTCGGTCGACGCCAACCTGCTGCACTCCTCCTCCGAAGGAAAGGTGCTGGAAGACCCGGCGCAGGACGTGCCGGATTACGTCTATTCGCGCACCGACGGTCCCGAGCAGGCCCCCGATAAGCCGACCATCATCACCATCGATTTCGAGGGCGGCGATCCGGTCGCCATCGACGGCGAGAAGTTGTCGCCTGCCACATTGTTGACGAAGCTCAACGAGCTTGGTCGCATCAACGGCATCGGCCGTCTCGATCTGGTCGAGAACCGTTTCGTCGGCATGAAGTCGCGCGGCATGTATGAGACGCCGGGCGGCACCATCCTGCTCGCCGCGCATCGCGGCATCGAGCAGATCACGCTCGATCGCGGCGCGGCGCATCTCAAGGACGAGCTGATGCCGAAATATGCCGAGCTGGTCTATAACGGCTTCTGGTTTTCGCCCGAGCGCGAGATGCTGCAGGCGGCGATCGATCACAGCCAGACTTATGTGACCGGCCGCGTGCGGCTGAAGCTTTATAAGGGCAATGCCATCGTCATCGGCCGCGAGAGCAAGTATTCGCTCTACGATCAGGATCTCGTCACCTTCGAGGAAGGCGCGGTCGCCTACGATCACCGCGACGCCGCCGGCTTCATCAAGCTCAACGCGCTGCGGTTGCGCACGCTCGGCCAGCGCAAGCGCAAGCTCGGACTGTAAGAGGCGCATCACCGTTTCCCGTCGTCATTGCCGGGTCAAGTTCGGCAATGGCGAAACTGAAAAGGGGCAGAGACTACGCGCGCGACGGCTCGATCAGCTCGGGCCGCGGTCCCGACAGCTGCTTGTGCATGTGCACCATCAGCGCCATGCCGAACAGGGGCGTGGCGAGGTTGACGATCGGGATCGAGACAAAGGCCGCGATGACGAGGCCGGCGGCGAAGACAATGCCGGCATTCTGCCGCCGCAACGCGCGCGCTTCGTCGAGGGGGCGAAACCGCATCGCCGCCAGCTCGAAATATTCGCGGCCGAGCAGCCACGCGGTTGCGATGAAGAAGATGATGGCGCCGAGGCCCCCGAACAGCAGGAACGGCAGCGCGACGAGATACACGACGAGCGACAGCAGGGCCGTCTTGCCGCCCTGCATCATGGCGGTCCAGAACGGCAGCGCCATGCCGGGACGATCCGCGGGGTAATGTTCGCGCTCGACGATGTCGGCGACATCGTCCACGAACACGCTCGCCACCAGCGCGGTGATCGCCGGCATCAGGAAAATCGCGCCGACCACGATGCCGAGCCCGGCCGCGATCGAGGCGATCCAGCTGAAGATCTCGATCGGCAGATGATAGCTTGCGCCGAGGGCGGCTTCGGCGGATGTGCTTGCCCAGGCGGCAAGCCAGCTCAGCAGCCGCTGCAGGCCGGTGGCGACGGCGACGATCAGCACCAGCGCCAGTCCGATCGAGCGCCACAGGATCGTGCGCATCGGTGGCGAGACGATCTGTGCAAGCGCTTTGGCGACGGCGTCGATCATGCGTGTAACCCCCGTCCGAAAACCTTGTGAGAGGTAGATATGCCGCGACCGCGATGCAAGGGTCGGCCGCGCGGCGGCTGCGAACGCAAACCTCAAGCATCGGCGTCCGGGCGGTCGCGGTCAGGTGGCGAGCGTTTCGGGCTCCCGGTCTTTCCCGTGTCGGACAGATTGAGCGCTTCCCGCATCTGTTTGCGCCATCGCCGGCGCATCCTCGCGGCTCGCTTCAACACCGCCAGAGGGTAGTGGCGGCGCGGCAGGAAAGGGATCGCCGGCCGCTACCTCCCGGAGCGGTTTGGGCCTATCGGCCCAGTGCAGCGCCGTGTAGTCGAAGCCGTGAGTGATGGTCGGTTTGATGACGTCGAAATAGGGCGAGATATCGAAGTCGCGCGGCATGTACAGCGATGAATCGCGGATATGCAGAATCTCGCGGCGGGCGCGGCGGCTGCCTGCGCGCGTGACTTTGGGCAGGATGGGATAGCGCACCGCGCCGAATGCCTGCGCGATCAGCGCCGAGCAGATCATCTTGGTCGGATCGCCCGAGCCCAGCGCGATCATGCGGCGGCGGAAGCGCTGCGGCACCGGCAAGGGTACGAGATAACGTGCCAGATCGATGATGTTCTTGGTGTCGTAGCCGAAGCCGACCCGGTTGATGGCGTAGCGGCAGACGGTGATGCGGTCCTCATAGGACAATCCGACCGGCCGGCAGATGCGGGTATGAAAAGCGTAATATTTCGACAGGGGTGCGGTGCCGACGCCGTCGCCGATCTCCGCCTCGACGAGCACATGCGGCTCGCCGTCCGGCTCGAAGGCGCCGTCGATCGGACCGACGTAAAGTGCCGCATGCGACCATGTCGACTGGGTGAGGTATTTGATCACTCCGGAGATGCGGCTGTTGCCCTCGATGAGCAGCACGTCGCCGGGCGCGATCACGCCGCGCAGATGCTCCGGATCGCTCGGCGTGAAGGGCTCGTAGCCGGGCGCTTCCTTCTGCAGGTAGCGCGCGATCAGCTTGCCGATGGTATCAAGCACCAGGCCCACGACTGGTCTCCCGGCGCGGCCCCGTGCGGCCGCTTCTCAATTTCGCTTCCCTTAGCATGACAAGAAGCGATTGCAATTTCGTTCACGGCGCATGGCGCTTGCTCACCGGCGGTTGACCAAGACGGTTGCCGTCCCTCATTCGATGCGGCAAGTTCGGCCGCGTTCCGGTCGTTCGATCAAGATCTGGAAACCATGACATGAGAATTTCGCGCCGCGCCCTTCTTCGCGCTTCGGCGACGCTGGCCCTTGCCGCGCCGCTCAGGGGCAATCGCGCCCTGGCGGCCGCGCTGCCGCGTGAGACTGACATTGTCGTGATCGGCGCCGGGGCTGCCGGGATCGCGGCGGCGCGGCGGATCGCGGCGGCGGGACGCCGGGTGCTGGTGCTTGAGGCGACCGGTCGGTTCGGCGGCCGTTGCCATACCGACGGCACGACGTTCGGCGCGCCGTTCGATCGCGGCGCGCGGTGGCTTCACGGTCAGGACACCAATCCGGTCATCCGCCATGCAAGGGAGACCGGCCTTGGTCTCGTGCCTGCGCCGCAGGGGCAGCGGATCCGGATCGGCCGCCGCAACGCGCGCGCGGGCGAGGCGGAGACGTTGCTTGCGACGCTGGTACGCGCCAACCGCGCGATCGACAATGCTGCTCGCGGCCGGGCGGACGTGGCGGCGGCAACCGTGCTGCCGAACGATCTCGCGGAGTGGAGCGGCGCGACACGATTCGTGCTCGGCGCGCTGCGCACGACGAAGGATCTCGACGATCTCTCGGCCATGGATTACGCGCGCATCCAGGAGCGGGTTACGGCGCTGGCATGCCGCGAGGGGCTTGGCGCGCTGATCGGCAGGCTTGCCGAAGGCGTGCCGGTGGCGCTGTCGACCCCCGCCATGCAGGTGAGCTGGGGCAAGCGTGCGGCTTCCGTGGAAACGGCGGCCGGGCGCGTCGCCGCGCGCGCGGTTATCGTCACCGCCTCGACGAATGTGCTGCAGGCGGGCGGCATGTCCTTCGCGCCCGAACTGCCGAAGCGGCAGCTCGATGCTCTGGCGAGGCTCAGCCTCGGCAGCTACGAACGGATCGCGCTCGAGCTGTCGGGCAATCCGCTTGGCCTTGGCCGCGACGAGCGTGTTCTGGAGCAAAGCGTTGATCGCGAGACCGGATTGTTGCTCGCCAATATCGGCGGCTCGTCGCTCTGTACCGTCGATATCGGTGGCGGCTTCGCCCGCGATCTCGGTGCGCAGGGCGAGGCTGCCATGGTGGCCTTTGCCGTGGAATGGCTGGTGAAGTTGTTCGGCAGCGATATCAAGGCCAAAGTCGGGCGCAGCGCGGCAACGCGATGGGATGCGATGCCTTACATTGGCGGCGCGGCGTCGGCGGCGGCACCGGGCGGGCAGCCGTCGCGGCGCGTGCTGATGGAGCCGCTGCAGAATCTCCATTTCGCGGGCGAGGCGTGCCACGAAACGCTGTGGGGCACCGTGGGCGGGGCATGGGAGAGCGGCGAACGGGCCGCCGACGCGGCTTTGAAGGGCCTCGGCCCGGCCGAGCCGCCTGCGAAATCGAAGCGCCCCGCGAAGCGGCGGCAATGACGTCGTCATGACCGCGATGATCGCATGGTCGAGCGGCAAGGATTGCGCGCTGGCGCTGCACCGCGCACGTCATGTCGGCGGATTGACGGTCTCTGCTGCGCTGACGACCGTCACCGAGCCGTTCGGACGCGTGTCGATGCACGGCGTCCGCCGCGCGCTGCTCGATGCGCAGCTTGACGCCGCGAGCCTTGCCTCGTTGACCGTGCCGATCCCTTATCCATGCACGAATGAAATTTATGAAGAGCGGATGAGCGATGCGCTCGATACGGCGCGGCGCGCCGGCGTCACACAGATCGTTTTCGGCGATCTGTTTCTGGAGGAGATCCGCGCCTATCGCGAACAGAAGCTCGCCGGAACGGGCATCACGCCGCTGTTCCCGCTATGGGGCGTGCCGACATCGCGGCTGGCGCGCGAGATCATCGCGAGCGGCATCGAGGCCTACCTCGTCTGCACTGACCGTGCGAAACTGCCGGACGAATTCTGCGGGCGCCGATATGACGCGGCGCTGCTCGCGGCATTGCCGGAGGATGTCGATCCGTGCGGCGAGAACGGGGAGTTTCACACCTGCGTTGTCGGTGGGCCGATGCTGTCGCGCCGCATTGCGGTTGTCGTCGGCGAACGCGTGAGCCGCGATGGCTTTACGTTTTGCGATCTCGCGCCCACCGAGACGGACTCGTTCCTGTCCCGCGCTTAGTGCAGGCTGACGGTCTGAAGTTCGTTGCTCCAGGCATTGGCGATCGCCGCCTCACGGCTGTCGGTCAGCATGATCGGCGTGCCGTCGGCGCTGTGCAGCGCGAACAGCTTGAGGCCCGGCGCAAGGTCCGGCGCTTGCGGGAACAGGGCCGGCACGTCCTCGGAACGGATCTGCTTGACATAGGCGATCTGGCCGGCGCCAAGGCTTGCCAGCGCCTCCAGCGAGACGCGCGGGGTGTTGATGAGATCTGCTTCTGTCATGGTCTCGACTCCTTATCGTGTTGAAGCGGTCGAGTCCGCCGTAGGTCGATTATTCGTGTTCATTGATGGCGATCGTCTTAACGATCCGCTCCGGTTCGGGGCGGGCCAGATCGATCGACAGCAGGCCATTCCTGAGGTCGGCGCCGCGGACCTCCATCCCTTCCGCCAGCACGAACGTGCGCTGGAAGTGGCGCGCGGCGATGCCGCGGTGGATGTAGTCGCGGGCTTTCTCGTCGTCGTTCTGACGCCCCCGGATGACGAGCTGGTTCTCCTCGATGGTCACATCGAGCTGATCGCGGGTGAAGCCCGCCACCGCCAGCGTGATGCGCAGGCGCTCAGGCTCGCCTTGGTCGCGGCTCAAGCGCTCGATGTTGTAGGGAGGATAGCCGTCGGCGCCCTTGACGACACGATCGAGCACACGCTCGATTTCGTCGAATCCCAGCAGGAACGGGCTGGACAGCGATGGAACACGACTCATTTTCAAAGCCCTCTCGAAGCGACTTTGTTACGTAAGGACCCTTTCGGCGCCCTTTCCGGACGACCATTCATCGCCCGGATAGGCACAATATGGTCGGGCGCACGATGATTTCAAGGGCGGCGCAGTGGGGATGGAGAACGCGGTTCGCCTGTGCGGCCAAGTAGTTCGCCCAGTGTTTTGCCCAGTGTTTCACGGACGAAGTTTACCCGATCGGCCACCGAGGCGAGCGGCAGAGCGATTAACCGGTAACCAAGCTCCGAATAGGTCTCGGCCATCACACGGTAGGTTGCCTCGGCTTCTGCAAAATCCTGCTTCCGCTCCGCGTCCCGAGCGAAGATTTCCCGCCACGGCGGAGCGATGAACACCTCGCGTTCGTATCGGTACAGCTGCGCCGCCCGGGCGATGTGGTGAGGAATCGGCAGTTCGGCCAGTCGCAGATAACCGAGGACATCGACAATGCCGCGGTCGAAGAAAATATCCCCTTGGGAATTGCGGGCCTCGCAATAGGATCGAATGTCCCAGCTCAGCATCAGCTCGGCGAAGGCGGAAGGGTCGCTCCATGGCAGCGAGGTGCCACCGATCTCCGCCTGTTGCCGGATGATGGCGCGCCCGGCTTCGGGTTTGCAGAGAAAGCCTGCGGTCGCCAAGGCCGCAAGCAATGTGCTTTTGCCTGAGCCGGGACCGCCGGTCAGGATGATGAAACGGTTCATGATCCGGTCTTTCGTGACAGCGTTGGCTAGACGTGAAGGCGGCGACCGTCGGCGCCGAACAGATGCAGCCGGTGGCGCTGGGCGGTGGCGGTGATCGTGCCGCCCAGCGGCGGTGCGGCATCCGGCGCGGCGCGCACGATGACGTCGTGGCCGGCGGGGGTGCGACCATAGACGAAGGATTCCGCGCCGACATGCTCGACCGCATCGACGCCGAGGTCGAGCCGCAGCCCGTCCCCGGCCTGCCGGTCCGTCACCAGCGAAAGGTCTTCCGGCCGCACGCCGAGGATGGCGTCGTCGGGCACCCCGAGCGCGGCAGGGGACAGATAGGCCGCGAGCGGCAACAGGTTCATCGGCGGCGCGCCGATGAAGGCGGCGACGAAGGTGGTGGCCGGCTTCTGATAGACCTCAAGTGACGCGCCGATCTGTTCGATCCGCCCCGCATTCATCACCACCAGGAGGTCCGCCAGCGTCATCGCCTCGAGTTGATCATGGGTGACGTAGACCGAGGTGGTTTGCAGTCGCCGTTGCAGCTTGCGGATTTCGACGCGCATGGCGATGCGCAGCTTGGCGTCGAGGTTGGACAGCGGCTCGTCGAACAGGAACACCTTGGGATGGCGCACGATGGCGCGGCCCATCGCCACGCGCTGACGCTGGCCGCCGGAGAGTTGCTTCGGCTTGCGCGTGAGCAGCGCGCCGATCTCGAGAATCTGCGCCGCTTCGCGCACGCGGGCATCGATCTCCGCCTTGGCCATGCCGCGGTTGCGCAGGCCGTAAGCCATGTTGTTGTAGACGCTCATATGCGGATAGAGCGCGTAGTTCTGGAACACCATGGCGATGTCGCGGTCGGCGGGCTCGACATCGTTGACGATGCGCCCGCCGATATCGACCTCGCCCGAGGTCGCGGTTTCAAGCCCCGCGATCATGCGCAGAAGCGTGGACTTGCCGCAACCGGAGGGGCCGACCAGCACGCACAGCGCGCCGTCGTTGATGGTGAGATCGACGCCCTTGATCGCTTCGACGCCGTTTGCGTAGGTCTTGCGGACGTTGCGGAGAATGACGTTGGCCATGGATTCGCTACTTCTCCGTCTCGACCAGTCCGCGCACGAACAGCTTCTGCATGACGATCACGACCGCGACCGGCGGCAGCATCGCCAGCACCGCGGTCGCCATCACCACCGGCCACTCGGTCAGCGCATCGGTGGTGGTGATCATCTTGCGGA
>JBEBWH010000147.1:0-7808 GCA_040392305.1 Bradyrhizobium sp.
AGGCGCGGACCGAAAATCATGGGCTCTCCTTGGTCCCCGGCGCGGGGACCGCCCTAACCTGGTTCGGGCTGCGGAAAAGGGAAGATATTCTTTGCCCGGCAGGCTGCGGCGCGGCGTCGCGGAAGCCGGCCGGCCTGGAGCCTGGCCATCGCCCCTGCGCCCGGTTCCGGCGGCCGCACCGGCCCGCTCAGAGCGGCGGCATCGTCTCCTTCACCGCCTCGACCAATTGGCTCAGCGTGAAGGGCTTGGGCAGGAAGGAGAACTGCTCGTTCTCGGGCAGGCTTTTCTCGAACGCCTCCTCGGCATAGCCGGAGACGAAGATCACCCGCAGATCCGGGTTGCGGCCCCGCATCGCTTTCAGCAGCGTCGGGCCGTCCATCTCCGGCATCACGACGTCGGAGACGACGAGATCGACGGTGCCTTCCTGCTCGTCCAGAACCTCCAGCGCCTCGACGCCGTTGGAGGCCTCGACCACGTTGTAGCCGCGCGAGCGCAGGCCGCGGGCGTTGAGCGAGCGCAGCCCCTCCTCGTCCTCGACCAGCAGGATGGTGCCCTGCCCGGTAAGGTCGGTGGCGCGCGGCTTGGCCGTTCCGTTCGTCGCCGCAGCCGCCACAGGCGCAGCCGCATCGGCCTGTCCGGCCTCCGGCGCGGTCTCGACGGCCGGGATATGGCGCGGCAGGAAGATGCGGAACGTGGTGCCCTCGCCCGGCACCGAATCGACATACACATAGCCGTCGGTCTGCTTGATGATGCCGTAGACCGTGGACAGCCCGAGCCCGGTGCCTTTGCCGACCTCCTTGGTCGAGAAGAACGGCTCGAAGATCTTGTCGAGCACCTCGGGCGGCATGCCGGTGCCGCTGTCGGCGACGTCGATGCGCACATAGTCCGCCGCCGGCATGCCCTGATGGCCGAGCCGGGCAGCCTCGTCGGCGGCGACGTTCATGGTCTTGAGCGTCAGCTTGCCGCCGTCCGGCATGGCGTCGCGGGCGTTGACGGCGAGATTGACGATAACCTGCTCGAACTGCGAGACGTCGACCTTGACCGGCCACAGATCGCGGCCATGCACGACGTCGAGCTTGACCTTCTCGCCGATCAGGCGGCGCAGCAGCATCGTCAGGTCGGACAGCGCGTCGCCGAGATACAGCACCTGCGGCCGCAGCGTCTGGCGGCGCGAGAACGCCAGCAGCTGCCGCACCAGTGTCGCGGCGCGGGTGGCGTTCTGCTTGATCTGCATGATGTCCTGGAAGGACGGGTCGGTCGGCTTGTGCGCGTTGAGCAGGAAGTCGTTGGCCATCATGATGGCGGAGAGCACGTTGTTGAAGTCGTGGGCGATGCCGCCGGCGAGCTGCCCGACCGCCTGCATCTTCTGCGACTGCGCGAACTGGTTCTCCAGCGACCGCTTCTCGGTCGTCTCCAGCAGGTAGACGATGGCGGCTTCCGCATCGCCCTGCTCGCCGACGCCGGTGACGTAGAACAGGCCGAAGCGCTCCTTGTCGCCGTGCAGCATCGCCTCGACCGGCGCGATGTCGCCCTGCCCGTCGGCGGCGCGGCCGATGGCGGCGCCAAGCGCTGCGCGGTCGCGCGCGCTCACGGTGTCGAGGATCGAGTCCGGGCTCGCCGCTGCTGTCAGGCCCTGCGCCAGCTTGGCGAAGCGGGCATTGGCGCGCACGATGCGGCCATCGCGATCGACCGTCGCGATCGCCATCGGGGTGTGGTCGAAGAAGCGCATGAAACGCACCTCGGCGGCGCGCTGCGGATCGGCGCCCTCGTCGCGGGCGCGGCTGATGACCAGCGTGCGCGAGGCGCCCGCCGCGCCATCGGCGCCGAAGGCGAGCTTGTGATAGAGCCGCGCCGGCATGGTCCTGCCGTCGCGCATGCGCAGATCGACATCGACCACCTCGGTCTTGACCTCGCCCGGCGCGGGTGCGATCGAGGTCAGCAGCGCCGCGCCGTCGCCGGCGACGATGTCGGCGAGTTTCAACCCGCCCGAGCCGATCTCGGCAAGGTCGTGATCGAGCCAGTTCGCCAGCGTGGCGTTGACATAGACCAGCGTGCCGGCCGCATCGACCGAGAAGAAACCGCACGGCGCATGGTCGAGATATTCGATGGCGTGCTGCAACTCCTGGAACACGTCCTCCTGCCGGGTGCGGTCATGGGTGATGTCGGCGATCGACCACACCGCGACGCGGGCCTCGCGCCGCGCTTCGCCAAGCGGCCGCACGCGCATGCGCAGCCAGCGGCCCTGCCCGCCGTCGGTCGCGGCGATCCGCACTTCCTCCTGTTGGCGCTTGCCCTCGCGCGCGGCTTTCAAGAGGCGGAACACCGCCTCCGAGACGTCCGGATTGCCGATGAACACCCGCTCGACCGGCCGCGCCTCGGCGGCGGTCGCCGCGCCCGTCAGCGCCAGATAGGCGGCGTTGACATAGACCACATGGCCGCGCGCGTCCGTCACCACCAGCGCGTCGCTGGCGTGATCGGCCAGCGGCCGCAGGATCGGGTCGTCCACCTTGCGGTCGGCGAAGCGGATGATGCCGGCGGCGAAGGCGAACAGCATGAACAGGCCGACGGTCGCCAGCAGCGCCAAGAGGCCGAGAATATAAGGCTGGGCGTTGGCGCGGCCGAGCGTCATCAGCGCGATGGCGGCGGCGACCACCGCGCCCGCCACCATCAGGATCAGGACGATGCTGCCGCCGCGCCGCGCCGCATCGGGCGCTCCCGGCGGCTCCGGCGCGAGCGCCGGACCGAGCGGATCACCATGGGCCTGATCAGTCATTTTCGCACCGCGCGCAGCCTGCCAATCCGTTCCGGCGCTGATTTCTCGCGCCGCGTCCTTGAGTGCCTGAATCGCCCGGTGCTGCCAAGCGCAACCTGCCGGGAACCCGCCTTCCCCCGCCTGCGCGGCCGGCAAAAGCGGCCGTTTCCCGGCCCGCCGGGCGCATCACGCCGCGAACCCGCGCCTGAGCCGCATGACATAGCCGATGACTTCGGCGACCGCATGGTAATGCTCGACGGGAATTTCCTCGTCGACATCGACCGCCGCGTGCAGCGCCCGCGCCAGCGGCACGTTCTCGACGATCGGAATGTCGTGCTTGCCGGCCACCTCGCGGATTTTCAGCGCGATCAGGTCGGTGCCCTTGGCGACGCAGACCGGCGCGGCCATGCCGCGTTCGTATTTCAGCGCCACCGCATAGTGCGTCGGGTTGGTGATGATCACGGAGGCCTGCGGCACCGCCGCCATCATGCGCTTGCGCATCCGCGCCATCCGCAACTGCCGGAGACGGCCCTTGACGTGGGGGTCGCCTTCCGACTGCTTGAACTCCTCTTTCATCTCCTGCATCGACATCTTCTGGCGCTGATACCACTGCCGATACTGGAAGATGTAGTCGGCGAGCGCGATGGCCGCGAGCAGCGCCACCGCCGCGCCGAGCAGTTGCAGCGCCAGCGACAGCGTGGTGCCGAGCAGGGTCTCGACATCGAACCGCACCATGGCTTCGAGCCGGTGCCATTGCGGCCACAGGATCGCGACCATCGCCGCGCCGAGCACCACGATCTTGAACAGGCCCTTGAGAAAATTGGCCGCCGCCTGCTTGCCGAATACGCGCTTGGCGCCCGCCAGCGGCGACACCTTGCTGAATTTCGGCTTCAGCCCCTCCGCCGACCACACCGGGCGGTGCTGCACCATGTTGCCGCCGGCCGCCGCCAGCATCAGCAGCAGGAACGGCACGCCGAGCGCGGCGAACAGCATCAGGCCGAGACGGCCGGTGAGTGCGATCAGGCTTGCGCCGTCCATCGGGATCATCCACGAATTGGCGATCAGCCCGCGCAGCGGCGTCTGCAACCCCTCGCCGATGGAGGCGCCGAACGACGACAGCACCAGCGTGCCGCCGGCGATGATGAACCAGGTGTTGACCTCCTGGCTCTTGACCACCTCGCCGCGTTCATGGGCGTCGTCGAGCCGTTTTTGGGTCGGGTCTTCTGTTTTGTCGGAAGTGTCGTTGTCCTCCGCCATCAGCGCGCACCCGCCGCGAGGACAACGCTTCCGACATGCGCCGCCGGCCGGTCAGACCGAAGCATGCGCCAATCACTCCGACCCGTCATGCCCGCGCTCGTCGCGGGCATCCACGTCTTGGCAACGGCTCCACAAGGAAGGCGTGGATGGCCGGGACGGCGCCCGGCCATGACGGAGAATAGATCGGCCGTCGAGAGCATCGTCGGCGCGTTTGACCTGACCGGCAGCCGCGCTAGCGCGGCGTCAGTTCGTGCAGCACGCCGACGAGATAGTCGATGAAGGTGCCCATCATCGCCGCGATGACCGCCGCAAGAATGAGAAAGCCGGCGAGGATCGAAAGCGGAATGCCGATGAAATAGACCTGCATCTGCGGCATCAGCCGCGCCAGCACGCCGAGCCCGATATTGAACACCAGCCCGAACACCAGGAACGGCGCGGACAACTGAATGCCGATCTTGAACGCGGTCGCGAAGGTGCGCACCGCGAGTTGCGCGACGTCGCCGGTCGCGATCAGTTCGCCCGGCGCGAAGATGCGATAGCTCTCGTTGAGCGCGGCGATCACCAGATGATGGGTGTCGGTGGCGAACAGCAGCGTCAGCCCGAGAATGGTGAGGAAGTTGCCGAGCAGCGCGCCCTGCTGCCCCTGCGTCGGATCGACCGCCGTGACGAAGCCGAGCCCCAGTTGCTGCGCCACCACCGAGCCCGCCACCTGCAGCGCCGCCAGCGTCACCCGCGCGGTCGCGCCCAGCACCACGCCGATGATGATCTCCTGCATCATCATCACCGCGAGCGGCGCCAGCGACGTCTGCACGTCCACCTGATAGGCGGCGCGATGCAGCGGCATGATGATGAGCGTCAGCATCAGGGCGATGCCGAGCTTGATGCGCACCGGGATGTTGACCTCGCCCAGCCCCGGCAGCAGCATCACCATCGCGCCGATGCGCGCGAACATCAGCACGAAGGCCACCGCAAGCGCCGGCAGAAGCGAGATGTCGATGCGCATGGCGGAGGCGTGGCGTCCCTGGCGGGCGAAGCGGGAATCGGTTCGCGCGCGCCATCATGCGCTAACCGCCGATGATTCGCGACGCGACCCGCAGCATGTGGCTGTGCAGGGCGTCGGCCATGAACGGCAGCGCCAGCATCAGCGTGACGAAGATCGCGAGGATTTTCGGCACGAAGGCGAGCGTCATTTCCTGGATCTGGGTCAGCGCCTGCACCAGCGAGATGGCGACGCCGACCACCAGCCCGACCAGCATCAAGGGCGACGACACGATGACGATGGTCCAGATCGCATCGCGCGAGACGTCGAGAACTTCGGGGCCGGTCATCGGGTCATCCTTGGAAATGCGTGGTCGTCGCTGGTCGTGGCGCACCGATCAGATCGGCATCCGCATGATATCTTCGTAGGACTGGATGACGCGGTCGCGCACCGACACCAGCGTCGACACCGCGACGTCGGTTTCGGACACCGCCGTCACGACGTCCATGATGTTGGCGCGGCCCTGCGCCATCGCCATGGTCTGCGCGTCGGACTTGCGGCCGGCGTCGAGCACGCTGCCCATCGCCTCCTTGACCAGCGAGCCGAACGAAGGGCCGCCCGCGGCGTCGGGCTTGGCGGCGCCCTTGCCCGCGTCGAGCAGGCTTGAAAGGCTGGAATAGGCGGCGGCGGCGACCGAGGGCGATGCCATGATTTAAGGCTCCTGTTCAGGCCTTGAGGATGTCGAGCGTGCGCTGGATCATGCGCCGCGTCGCGGTGATGATGTTGAGGTTGGCTTCGTAGGACCGCTGCGCGTCACGCAGATCGGTCATTTCGATCAGCGGATTGACGTTGGGGTATTTCACGTTGCCGCTGGCGTCGGCGGCCGGGTTTCCGGGTTCGTGCTTGACGATGAAGTCCGACGTGTCGGGCCGGATGCGGCCGAGCGAGACGACGCGCGCATCGAGCGCGCGGTCGAGCGTCGAGGAGAAGGTCGGCACCTTGCGGCGATACGGATCGCCGCCCGGCGTCTGCGCCGTCGAGTCGGCGTTGGCGATATTCTCCGACAGCACCCGCATGCGTCCGGCCTGCGCGCGCAGGCCCGACGTCGCGATGCTCATCGACCTGACGAAATCCATGCGGTCATCGGCCATCGGCTGTCCTCCTCACCCCGCGCACGCCGCTCAGCGCCGCCCGATCGCGGTCTTGATCAGGCCGAGGCTGCGGCTGTAGAGCGTGGTCGCTGCGGCGTAGTCCATCTGGTTGGTCGCAGCCTTCAGCATCTCGTCCTCGAGGTTGACGGCGTTGCCGGCCGGCCGGGTCTCGAAGCCGCCCTTGCGGTCGACGGCGAAGCGCGTGCCGCCGCCGGCCGGTCCGAGATGGCTGCCGCTGGTGCGCGCCATCGGCAGCGCGGCGAAACCGTCCGGCAATCCGGCCGGGCTGAGATCGGGCTCGGCGTGATCGCGCGGCCGGAAGCCGGGGGTGTCGGAATTGGCCACGTTCTCGGCCAGCAGGCGCTGACGCTCCTGCTGCCACTGCATCCGGGTGCGCAGCGCGGTGAGAACGGGCAGATCGGTGATCGGCATGACGGCCTCCGCCTTGCCTTGATGAGCGCCCCGGTTTTGCCGCGAGATCGCCACATGACAAGCTAGGCAGAATTTGCCGCCCTTATGGTTAACAGGCGGTTAAGACCCGCATCGCGGCAGCTTACCCTGTTTTCGTCGACGGCGGCGGCTGCCGCGCTGCGCAAATTCCGCGCAGGCCGGTAAAAATCGTATATAATTCAATGCCGCTGCCGGCGATGTGAACAGCGGCAGCACGCAGAACATTCCGTTTCCCCGGGCGTTTGTTGTATTGACGTTGAGCGCCGCGCGAATACGGGAAAAAGTCCGCAGCGCGTGTTTGGGGGGGGTGTGATGAAGACACCAGTGACATTCATCGTCGCATTCGTGATCGTTCTGGCGCTGATCGGACTGGTCACGTGGCTGATCCGGCGTGTCGCCGGCAACCGGCTCGGCGCGAGCGCGAGCCGCGGCCGGATGCCCCGCCTCGCCGTGATCGACGCCGCCGCGGTCGATGGCCGCCGGCGCCTGGTGCTGGTGCGGCGCGACAATGTCGAACATCTTCTGATGATCGGCGGCCCGACCGATATCGTCGTGGAGCCCAATATCGTGCGGGCGCAGCGCGAGCCCGCCCCGCGCCCGCCGCTCGGCACCGACCTGCCGCCGCGCGCCACGCCGTTCCCCGAGGTGGATGAGACGTTCGAGCCGGCCGAACCGGCGATCGTTCCCGAACCGCCGCCGGCGCGACCGACGCGCGCGCCGTTCCCTGACGACGGACGCAGAGCATCGTCCGCCATGTCAGAGCGTCGTGCGCCGGAGCCGCTGCCGAGCTTCGTACCCGAGCCGCTGACTCGCCCCGAGCCGCGCACCGATCATCGCATCGAACCGCGCAGCGAGCTTCGCGAGCCGCCGCCGATGCGCCCGATTCCGCGCGAGCCGGTCACGTCGCGCGCGCAGGTGCGTTCCGCCGAACCGCCCATGCGCGCTGCCCCCGAGACCGAGCACCGCCCTGCCGCCACGCCGACAGCTGAAGAGAATCTCGCAGAGATGGCGCAGCGTCTCGAAGCCGCCCTGCGCCGGCCCGGCTCATCGTCATCGGCCGCCGCGCCGCACGCTCCCGGCGCATCGTCCGCGCCGGCTGCGCCGCCCGCCGCTGCAGAAGACGCAAGACCCGCATCGCCGACGCCAGCGAAAGGCGCGTTCGAAAATCTCGAGGACGAGATGGCGAGCCTGCTCGGCCGTCCGAAGTCTCCTTCGTGAG
>JBEBWH010000148.1:0-7776 GCA_040392305.1 Bradyrhizobium sp.
ACCGCGGCTGCGAGAATTTGCTTTCCATACATAGTTACACCGGCTCCAGACGGCGGCCGCGCGCGCGCCACACCATGACCATGACCATCACCACCAGGGCGACGTCCGACTTGTACGAAGCGCCGATGTAGCCCGCGACCAGCTCTTCACAGACGCCCAGCAGAATGCCGCCTGCCAATGCCTTGCGGGGATGCAGCAGCCCTCCCACGATCGCCGCGGCAAATCCGCTTATCGCCATGGCGATATCGGAATCGAACGAAACCGACTGAACAGGCGTTATGAGCACGCCGCCGAGGCCGCCCAGCAGCCCGGCAATTCCAAACGCGGCCACGCCCATGACGATGGGATCGATGCCGAGAACCCGCGCCGCATAGGGATTGAGATGACAGGCCGTCAGCGCCTTGCCGAGATATGTGTGATTGAAGAAGCCCTCGAGCACCACGAAGGTGACAAGCGTCACGGCAACGACCAGAACATACTGCTTCTGGATGAAAGCGCCGTAGAGATGGAAACTGCCTTCGACGCCAACGAACGAAACAGGCTGGTCGCCCCATATCGCGATCTCGACGGCATAGGCGAAAATGGCGATCCCGAACGTCACGATAAGAGAGGCCATATGCGAGGTGTTCTTGCGGCCGATCGCGACCACGCCGAACAATAGTCCGACGCAGCCGCACAAGACGATGGCCGCAAGCTCGGCGAAACCATGCGGCAGACCCGAGTGCAGCAGAGAGAAGCACAACATGCCGCCCATCACCGCGAACGTGCCCTGGGTCATGTTGACGACATTCGTCACCCGATGGATCACCACGAAGCCGCTTGCCAGCAGGCCGAAGACGCACCCCTGAACCAGTCCCGTGATGATGTACTGAATGAAATTGCTCATCGCCGGGCACCCGCCGCTTCGCCGAGATAGCTGTCCTGCAGCGTCGTGCCGGAAGCGAGCTGCTCGGATGTCTCGGTCGCCACCACCTTCCCTCCTTCGATCACATGCGCCCGATGGCAAAGCGAAAGGGCGGTTCTGGCATTCTGCTCGACGAGCAGGATCGCCATCCCATGCATGCGATTGATCTCCCGCAACGCCGAAACCAGACGCTCGACGACGAGAGGGGCGAGGCCCAGCGACAGTTCGTCCACCGCCAGGATATCGGGACGGGCCATCAGCGCGCGGCCGATGGCGACCATCTGCTGCTGCCCGCCGGAAAGATTTTGCGCCAGCGCATGGCGAAACGGGAGAAGCTCGGGCAACAGATCGAAGATCCACCCCGTGTTGCGATCCTGCCGCTTCGCCTTCCATGCCCCCAGTTGAAGATTGTCCTCGACCGAAAGGCCGCCGAACAGCTGACGCCCCTCGGGGACATGGGCGAAAGTCCCGTCGATCCTCACCGTTCCGCTCAACGCCGGAACGATGCCGGACAGGCAGTTCATCAACGTCGATTTGCCCGCGCCGTTGGGACCGATCAGGGCGACCATTTCACCCGCATCGACGTGGAGATCCACGCCGCTCAGCACTTCCAGGGGGCCGTACTGTACGAAGAGCGCCCTAACCTCCAGCATGCTGGTCCCCCACGCCAAGATAGGCGTCAATCACCCGGCGATCGCTTCTCACCGCAGCCGGAGTCCCCGTCGATATCACCTCGCCGAGATCCAGCACCGTGATGTTGTCGCAGAGTTGCATCACGAACCGCACATCATGCTCGATCAGGACGATCGTCTTGCCCAGTTCGCGCAACCGGCTGATCGACCTTGCAAGCACGTCGCGCTCGTCGCCTCGAAGACCCGAGGCCGGTTCATCAAGCAGAAGCAACCGGGAATCCGAACATAGCGATCGCGCCACCTGCATGCGGCGCTGACCGCCCAGCGGCAAGGTCTCGGCATTGCTCTGCGCATATGGCAGGAGATCGACCTGATGGAGGGCAACCCGCGCACGCTTCCGGATCGCATCCTCCTGATGCTTGAACTTCCGCGTCCGCAGAATCGCGTCATGGAATCCATAACTGTGCTGGGCATGAGCGCCCACCATGACGTTCTCCAGGACCGTCATTCCGGAAAAGATCCGCGCGCCCTGGAAAACAATGGAGATGCCTCCCAGCGCCCGCTCATGCGGAGACGACGACGTGATGTCCTGACCATTGAACCAGACGGTCCCGCCGCTCGGAGGGATGTGGCCGCTGATGAGATGGAACAGGGTGGATTTGCCGGCGCCGTTCGGTCCGATCAGCCCGTGCAGTTCGCCATGCTGAACGTTGAGGCTAACATTGCGGAGCGCGTGGACGCCACCGAACGACCGCGAGAGATCGCCGGTCCGCAGAATCGCCGCTTCACTGACAAGGCTTTTCATAGGTCGAGAATCAATCGCCGGGAACGCGCCCGAGAGACGCAGATCATCATGCTCGATCCTGCTTTCCTGTCTTCCTCTGAGAGGATGGAGTCGCGGTGAAGCACCTCTCCTTCCAGAACCGTTGTTTCGCACGAGCCACAGGTTCCCTCGTGGCAGGACGACGGAACAAACACGCCGGCATCGGACACCACCTCGAGAATCGAGCGATCGGCTGGAACTGTAAGCGTGTGGCCGCTCCGCGACAGCACAACCTCGAACGGCCTGTCGTCTTCTCCACGAATAATTTCCCGCGGGCTGAACCGCTCGACATGCGGCGCAGCCCGACGCCGGGTTTGCGCGCCATTCTCGACCGCCTGGATAAGCGGCTCGGGACCGCAGCAATAGAGCGCGGTGTCCGCTTCGGTTGCGTTCAATATCGCCTCCACCGGCAACAACCCTTCCTCGTCCTCGGGCACGATGGTGACGTTGACGCCGAAAGGCTCCAGCTCGCGCAGCATCGCCATGCTCTGCCGCGTTCTGCCTCCGTAAAACAGACGCCACGGCCTGACGCCATGCACGGAAGCAATCATCGGCAGCAGCGGGGTTATTCCGATCCCGCCGCCGATGAAGCAGTAGGATGGCGCATCCACGAGCTGGAAATGATTGCGCGGCCCCGCCACCCGAAGATGGTCGCCGATCTTCAACCTCGTATGGAGGAAGCTGGAAACGCCTCGCCCTTCGGGATGGTGAAGCACCGCGATCCGCCACCGCTCGTCCATCGCCGCGCCGCAGAGGGAGTACTGTGCAACCAGGCCTTCAGGCGTGACAATGTCGATATGGGATCCGGGACTCCACTTCGGCAAGCTCTCACCCGCCGGAGCCTCCAGAATGACGGAGACGATATCGCGCGCCTCCTTTCGGATGTCTCCGACGGTTAAAAGCATGCCTTCGGATCCCATCTAGTCTCATTTCGCTCCCGTAGCGGCCTGCAGTTTCTGTGCGGTCCAGGGCACCGGCGAGAACGCTCCGTCGATGACCTTGGTGATCGCGATCTGATCCGGGCCGAGGCCGGTGTGCGTCGCAGGCTTGAACGTGTACCGCCCATAGGGAGTGGCGATGGCGAGATCGAGCAGCGCATCCCTGATCGCCGACGGATTGTCTCCGCCCTTGCGCACGCCCTCGGCCAGGATTTGCATCGCGCTGGCGCCGTTGGCGGAAAACCCGGTAATGCCGGCCTTGAAGCGGGCCTTGTAGGCGCTCGACACGTCGTCAAATGCCTTCTTCACGGGCGAAGCCGGCAGAATGTCTCCGATATCGCCAAGGGTCGTCGCCACAATGACACCTTCCGCGGCGCCGTCGGTCGGCGCGATATAGCGCTCCTTCGAAGCCTGCGCCGTGCTCATGATCACTTGCGCCGTGATGCCGCTCGCCTTGAACTGCTTCGTGAAGGCGATGGCCGACGCCCCGATGCCCCAGAACATGATCGCGTCGGAGGCTTCGGCCCGGACACGGCTCAACACCCCGCCGAAATCGGTTGAAGAACTCGACATCGCTTCCGACACAGTGAACTTGATGTCGTAGCGCGGCGCCATCTCCTGCATATGCTTCCATCCGCTGACGGTGAAAGCGTTGCGCGAATCGTAGACGACCGCCATTTTCTTGATGTTCTGGGATTTCGCGTATTGAAGAATCGCTTCTGCGACCGAGCCCATCGGCGCGGGGGCCATGAACACGTATTCCGATTTCGCATTGATCTGCTCGTCGGCCGTCGCCGCGCTCACGTAAGGCATCTTCGCCGCCTCGGCCAGAGGCGCCGTCGCAACGGCGGAATTGGAGAACAGCGAGCCCACCACTCCGATCACATTCTGGCTTTTCAGGTTTTTGAAATGAATGATCGACTGATCCGGCGACGTCTTGTCGTCGAAGACCACCAGCTCGATCTTTCGCCCGTTGATTCCACCGGCCTCGTTGATCAGATCGGCCGCGACCCGGGCGCCGTTCAGCGTTTCGGACCCGAGACCGCCATATGGCCCCGTGAGCGGCATGATCACGCCGATCTTGACCGCCTCCTTGGAGCCTTGCGCGGAGACAGCTCCCGCCATTCCGCTGAGCAGCAGACACGACAACGCGATTCTTGCAAGCATCAAAACCCTCCCCCTGGAATGTCGCCTTCAGACGACTGTTGATTGTTCGCTCATCGAGCCGCCACTATGTGGCGGCCCTCGCAGCATAGAGACTTCCCACCTTGATCATCCGATCGTACTCGTCATTCGCGATGACTTCTTCGGTCGCTTCGACCACGACACATTCATTGTTCTTCGGATCGCGAATGACCCCCTTGGGATCCTTGCCGTCTGCGACCGCTTCGATGCAGTCCTTGACGATCTTTCGCAGCCTGATCACGCCCTCGTCGGAAACGCCCAGGCGCTCGTTTTCCCGCGCCTGAATCCTTCCCTGGCTCGACTGAATCAGCGTGTCCTGCCGCAGAACCACGGTTGCGCCGACGGCGCCATCGGCATCGTATTCCGGCACGCAGGGCATACCGGGATTGATGTATTCCTGGTACGGCTTCGGCACATCCATCCGATAAAGCTTCGGATCAGGATCGTATTTGAAACGCGACGGCGTGCCGTCCTGATTGTTTGGCGCGAACAGCAACTCCCATTCGATGGAGTTCTCGTCGTCCATCGGAACGACCCAGACCAGCCGCCGCGTGGAAGGCGAGCTGAAATCCTCGTTCTCCGCGTCGGGGATGCAGACCTTGAGCCCGTTCGGCGCGATGAAATGCGTTTCGCGAACATACTTGGTGTTCGGCTGCGGCCCGCCGCGCACCTGGATCGACATCGAGCCAAGCGCCGTATCGACATAATGACATTGCGGCCGCTCTTCCCACGGCTGCATCTGGATATGAAGATACGTCGTGTGCGACGGGTCCTGGTGGTTATCAACCACCTGAAGCCAGTTGGCCGGAACATGCCGGGCGAATCCGGGACGACGTTGACCATCCTGACTGACCAGAACGTCAAACCGCGGCAGCAGCGGCTGCGGCGCAGGGCCAAGATAGGCGAAGATCAGCCCGCCCAGTTCCTCGACCGGATATGATTTCTGAGTGACCCGCTCCTTGAGCCGGCTTGAAGAAGGCTCGGCCGGCTGTTCGAGACAGCGCCCTTTCACGTCGAACAGCCAGCCATGATAGGCGCAGCGAAGGCCCTCGCCCTCCACGTAACCCGCCACCAGATTCGCGCCGCGATGCGGACAGATCGCATCGACGAGACCGCAAACGCCATCCGGCTTTCGAAACAGGACGAGGTCCTCGCCGAGAATCTTTACAAGCTTCGGTTTGCCTCCGAGATCAGCTGACAGACCGACGGGGTGCCAGTAGCGGCGGAACATCTCGCCGCCGGGAGTTCCCGGACCCACACGCGTCAGCAGTTCGTTTTCGCTTGCTTTCATAGCGGCCTTTCCTCACGCGACATTTTGATTTCGCCGGCCCCTCGTTATGCGGACCGGCATCAGGATTTCCGTGAAGCGTAGCCACCGGGGCGCGTCGTCGTCTGTCGTACCGGAGAATGACAACCGCAGAGACAAAAGGACGGTATCAATTTTGCGACGAGCAGCCGTCCACTGGACGCCCTCACGGCAGCCCCGGCCCTATCGCCCGCTCTGGATTTTCGCTGAACCGCACAACCTGTCACAAGGAAAAGTCATGCCTGTTCCTCCAGCCACGCTCGCCCCCTTCTTCAACATTGTCCGTCTCAGTCATGTCGAGCTTGGCGTGACAGACCTCGCGGCCAGCCGGGCGTTCTATGTCGATATGCTTGGACTTCAGGTCACCGACGAGACAACCGAAACGATCTATCTGCGCGGACTGGAAGAGCGCGGTCATCACTGCCTGGTTCTTGCCAAAAGCAACACGCCGATGGTCAAGGCGCTCAGCCTGAAGGTCTATCAGGAACCGGACCTTGATCGCGCGAAGACCTGGTTTGAAGAGCGCGGCATCGCCTCGGAGTGGGTCGAGCGCCCCTATCAGGGCCGCACGCTGCGCACGCGCGACGTGCATGGAACGCCCCTCGAATTCTATCACGAGATGAAGAAGCTTGCTCCGATCCATCAGCAATACAAACTCTATCATGGCGTGCGGCCGCTTCGGATCGATCACTTCAACTGCTTCTCGCCGGATGTCGACGCATCAGTCGCCTTCTACAGCGAGATGGGCTTCCGGGTCACGGAGTACACCGAAGACGACGCAAGCAAGAGACTGTGGGCGGCCTGGCTTCACCGGAAGGGCGGCGTGCACGACATCGCCTTCACCAATGGAACAGGTCCGCGCCTTCACCACACGGCTTTCTGGGTGCCGAACCCGCTCAACATCATCGACCTTCTCGATCTGATGTCGACGTCCGGTTATCTCGCCAATATCGAACGCGGCCCCGGACGACATGGCATCTCGAATGCTTTCTTCCTGTACATTCTCGATCCGGACGGTCATCGCATCGAAATCTATTGCTCGGATTATTTGACCGTCGATCCGGACCTTGAACCGATCAAGTGGGACCTGAAGGATCCTCAAAGACAGACTCTTTGGGGCGCGCCGGCGCCGCGCTCATGGTTCGAGCATGGCAGCAGCTTCGCTGACGTCGACCCCATCCAGCCCTTGCTGGAAGCACAACCGATAATTGCGCCTTAGCATACGACATTCCATCGAGTGGCATTGGTCGTGCCCGCTTCATGACACGGCCTGAAACAACGCGACCACTCATCGCGCGTCGTTGCAGATGCGCGATGGAGTGTCGCGGCAGAATTCGAGCGCGGTGTTTAACCCGGCCATTCGCATGGGCGCCTGCGCGACGCGCCATCATCGCCGGAAGTGACTGGACAAGAAGCAGCTCGTTAGTATTATTCTAATTCAACGCTTTGGGATCGATGGTGCGCGCGATGCTGCTCTTGGATATCGATACCGTGCCCCCGCTCATCTCGGCGATCGGAGGAAAAGATTTCGGGGCGAGCGTCTTCAATTTCATCAACGATCGAACGTCGATAGAATCATCGATTCTATATTGCTTCTCTGCCGATAGAGCCGACCATGTGACGTTCGGAACCAATCGATGCTACGCCTCGCTCCATCGCGTTTCCGCGCTCTATACCGAAAAGTTTTTCGCATTCGATCCGAACCGGGCGCACGCTCTGCGGACATCCGAACAGCCCTACCTCGTGACGAGGACGGAAAGACGCAACATCTCTCATCGCGGCTATCTCGATTCCTGCTGGCTGCAGCCAGGAAACAAAAGTCGCCTGTCGCTCCTGGGGCGGCACAGCAGCCGGTGGTGGGCTCTCAACCTTTATCGGAATATAGAGTTCCCCAGCTTCAGCGACCGCGAGGAAGAAACGCTGCACGGCCTGTCGCGACTTCTGTGCTCGGTTATCGAAAAGCACCTCGATGCGTCGAACCCGGCGTT
>JBEBWH010000149.1:0-7709 GCA_040392305.1 Bradyrhizobium sp.
CCGTCGCTGCCGCCGGTGTTCGCCAATCAGGATCAGCTCATTCAGGTCTTCCTCAATCTGGTGAAGAACGCCACCGAAGCGGTGATGGACCTGGGCAATGAGGCTGAAATCGCGCTGACGACCGCATTCCGCCCCGGTGTGCGTCTTTCGGTTCCCGGCAAGCAGACGCGCGTGTCGTTGCCGCTGGAGTTCTGCGTGCGCGACAATGGGCCGGGGGTGCCTGAAGATCTGATGCCGAACCTGTTCGATCCCTTCATCACCACCAAGCTCAGCGGCAGTGGTCTGGGTCTTGCATTGGTAGCGAAGATCGTCGGCGACCATGGCGGCATCGTCGAATGCGAATCCCAGCCGCGCCGCACCATCTTTCGCGTGCTGATGCCAATGGTCGGTCCTGACGAAAGCTAAGGAGCGCAAGCCATGTCCGCAGCCAGCATCCTTGTCGCCGACGACGATCCGGCGATCCGGACGGTGCTCAATCAGGCGCTGTCGCGGGCGGGTTATGAAGTCAGGCTGACCGGCAACGCCGCGACGCTGTGGCGTTGGGTGAGCCAGGGCGAGGGCGATCTCGTCGTCACCGACGTCGTGATGCCGGACGAGAACGCGTTCGACCTGCTGCCGCGCATCAAGAAGCTGCGACCCGCCCTGCCGGTGGTGGTGATGAGCGCGCAGAACACGTTCATGACCGCGATCCGGGCCTCGGAGCGGGGTGCCTACGAATATCTGCCCAAGCCGTTCGATCTGAAGGAGCTGATCGCCATTGTCGGCCGCGCCTTGTCTGCGCCCAAGGAGCATCCTGCGCGGCAGGCCGAGGCGGAGGCGCTGCCGTTGGTCGGGCGTTCGGCGGCGATGCAGGACATCTACCGCGTGCTGGCGCGTCTGATGCAGACCGACCTGACGGTGATGATCGCCGGCGAGTCGGGGACCGGCAAGGAATTGGTGGCGCGGGCGCTGCACGACTACGGCAAGCGGCGCAACGGGCCGTTCGTGGCGGTCAATATGGCCGCCATTCCACGCGATCTCATCGAGTCCGAACTGTTCGGCCACGAACGCGGCGCGTTCACCGGCGCCAATGCCCGTGCCGCCGGGCGGTTCGAGCAGGCCGAGAGCGGCACGCTGTTTCTCGACGAGATCGGCGATATGCCGATGGAGGCGCAGACGCGGCTGCTGCGCGTGCTTCAGCAGGGCGAATACACCACCGTCGGCGGCCGCACGCCGATCAAGACGGATGTCCGGATCGTCGCCGCCAGCAACAAGGATCTGCGTATCCTGATCCAGCAGGGGCTGTTTCGCGAAGACCTGTTCTTCCGGCTCAATGTCGTGCCGCTGCGGCTGCCGCCGTTGCGCGAGCGGCTGGAGGATGTGCCCGATCTGGTGCGGCACTTTCTTGCGCAGGCAGAGGCGGCAGGCATGCCGGCCAAGCAGCTCGATGCCCAGGCGCTGGAGCGGCTGAAACGCCATCGCTGGCCCGGCAATATCCGGGAACTGGAAAACCTGATCCGCCGACTTGCCGCGCTTTATCCACAGGATGTCATTACCGGATCGGTGATCGACGCCGAGCTTGCACCGCCGGCGCCGGTGGCCTCGGGGAGCGGGGGCTCGTCGCCGGGGGCGGATAGTCTCGCCGGAGCGGTCGAGCTTTATCTCGCCTCTTATTTTTCCGGCTTCCCGAACGGGACGCCGCCGCCAGGCCTTTATCATCGGGTCCTGCGCGAGATCGAAGGCCCGTTGCTGGCGGCCGCGCTGGCATCGGTCCGCGGCAATCAGATCCGCGCCGCCGATCTGCTCGGCCTCAACCGCAACACCTTGCGCAAGAAAATCCGCGACCTCGACCTTCAGGTGTTCCGGACCGGCTGAACCGTCAGGTCAGCGGCGGGGTAACTGCGACCAATCGGCCACGCGCGACAGGCGCGCCGCGGAAATGTCGCAATGTGGCAACATTGTTGTATGAATGCATCAGTCGCTTCAGTAGCGGCGATTCTCTCCCGTCACCCTCCACGCCAAGAAACTGGGAATGACCAGCGCGAATTCGATGGCTCAACCATTTGATCCCTCGTTTGTCGAGCGTCCGCGCTGGTCGTTGCGCCGGCTGCTCGCGCCGCTCGCCATCGGGCTGGCGCTGCTGTCCGCTTTCCTGACATTCGTGGTCCTGACCGGGCTGACCCCGATCACGCCGAACCGGCAGGTCGTCGTCACATTTCTGCTCATCAACGCCGCCACCGTTTTTCTGCTTATCCTGATCATCGGCCGCGAGGTCTGGAAAGTCGTTCAGGCGCGGCGCAGCGGGCGGGCGGCGGCACGCCTGCATGTTCAGATCGTCAGCCTGTTCTCGGTCGTTGCGGTGCTGCCGGCGGTGCTCGTATCGGTCGTGGCGAACGTGACGCTCGACCGCGGTCTCGACCGGCTGTTTTCCGGCCCGACGCGGGCGGTGATCGAAAAATCGCTGATCGTCGCCAATGCCTATCTGCAGGAACACGCCCAGTTGATCCGGGGCGACATCATCGGCATGGCGGGCGACATCGCCCGCGCGCGGCCGCTGTTCGATCAGGATCGTGGCACGTTTCGCGGGCTGCTGACGGCGAGCGCGGCGCAGCGCAACCTGCCGGGCGCGATGCTGATCGACAAGGATCGCAATATCCTTGAGACGGCCGAAACCGGCATCCGCCAGGCCTTCACCACGCCCGCGCCCGAATTTCTCAAAAACGTCGGCGAGGACGAGCCGCAGATCGCGGTGTTTCTGGAAGCCGACTATGTCGCGGCGGTGATCCGGCTGCGCGCGTTTCAGGATACGTTCCTGTATGTCGCGCGCCTGCTCGATCCGCGCGTGGTCGCTCAGGTGCAGCAGACACAGGCCGGCGTTGCCGAATATGGCGAGTTGGAATCGCGCCGCCTCGGCATCCAGGTCGCGTTCGCGCTGATGTTCACGGTCATCGCGCTGTCGGTGCTGATGTCGGCCGTTCTGCTCGGGCTCAACTTCGCCAACGGTCTTGTCGCGCCGATCCGCCGCCTGATGGGCGCCGCCGACAAGGTCTCGACCGGCGATCTGCATGTCCAGGTGCCGGTGATCCGCTCCGAAGGCGATCTCGCGACCCTTGGCGAAACCTTCAACAAGATGACGCAGGAACTGCGCACCCAGCGCGACGAACTGGTCAGCGCCAGCGACGTCATCGACAGTCGGCGCCGCTTCATCGAGGCCGTGCTGTCATCGGCCAGCGCCGGCATCATCGGCGTCGACGGCGCAGGGCGGATCGAAATTCTCAACCGCTCGGCCGAGAAGCAGATCGACAGGCCGGAGTCCGAAGCTCTCGGCCTGCCGCTGAGCGAAGTGCTGCCCGAACTCGATGACATGATAAGCACGGTGCGGGACGGTGCGCAGCGCCTCGTGCAGGGGCAAGCGACCATCAACCGCAACGGCGCGGAACGCATTCTGTCGGTGCGGATCAGCGCCGAGCAGAGCGCGCAGGGCCGCGACGGCTGCATCATCACGCTGGACGACATCACCGAGCTGGTGGCGGCGCAGCGCACCTCCGCATGGGCCGACGTGGCGCGGCGCATCGCGCATGAGATCAAGAACCCGCTGACCCCGATCCAGCTTTCGGCCGAACGCATCCGCCGCAAATTCGGGAAAGGAATAGCCGACAAGGATCGGCCGGTGTTCGATCAGTGCACCGACACCATCGTGCGGCAGGTGGATGACATTCGCCGCATGGTCGACGAGTTCTCGCGCTTCGCCCGCATGCCCAAACCCGTGATGGAGGGTGAGGACGTCGCCGATGCCGTGCGCCAGGTGGTGTTTCTGATGCGGGTCGGCCATCCCGATGTCGATATTCAGGCGGAGATCAAGGCCGATCACATGCCGGCGAAGTTCGATCGGCGGCTGATCTCGCAGGCGCTGACCAACATCATCAAGAACGCCACGGAGGCGATCGAGGCGGTCCCGGCGGAAATTCTGGGGCGAGGGCGCATCGACGTTATCCTTCAGCGTGAGGCCGACGACGTCGTCATCGATGTCGTCGATAACGGCATCGGCCTGCCGACCACCAGCCGCTCGCGCCTGCTCGAGCCTTACATGACGACGCGCGAGAAGGGCACCGGCCTTGGCCTTGCAATCGTCGGACGCGTACTCGAAGAGCACGGTGGACGCATCGAGCTCAACGACGCCGAACAGTTGCGCCCCGGCGCGCGCGGCGCCTGGGTGAGGCTCCGCTTTTCCGCCTCGGGCCAGGCCAAGACGGACGACAAGACAAAAGAAGCCTCGCCCGGCGGCGAGTATGAGATGAGCGTGAAAAATGGCCAATGACATCCTGATCGTCGATGACGAAGCTGATATTCGTGACCTCGTCGCGGGCATCCTCGAGGATGAAGGATTTCAGACCCGCACGGCGCGGGACGCGGACAGCGCGCTTGCGGAGATCGCGAGCCGCAGACCGCATCTGATTTTTCTCGATATCTGGATGCAGGGCAGCCGGCTCGACGGTCTGCAACTGCTGCAGCAGATCAAGCGCGAGCACCCGGAAGTGCCGGTGGTCATGATCTCCGGCCACGGCAATATCGAAACCGCTGTCGCGGCGATCAAGGAAGGCGCCTACGACTTCATCGAGAAGCCGTTCAAGGCGGACCGCCTGATTCTGGTCGCGACGCGGGCGCTGGAGAATTCGCGGCTCAAGCGCGAAGTGCGCGAGCTAAAACAGCATGCGCCGCAGGCCGGCATGCTGATCGGCCGTTCGCCCTGCATGAACCAGTTGCGCCAGACTATCGAGCGGGCGGCCAAGGCCAACAGCCGCATCATGATCGTCGGTCCCTCCGGCGGCGGCAAGGAGCTCGCCGCGCGCACGTTGCATGCGATGTCGAACCGCGCCGACGGCCCCTTCGTCGTCATTAACGCCGCAGCGATCACGCCTGAGCGGATGGAGATGGAGCTGTTCGGCATCGAGCCAGCCGACCCGGAGCAGCCGCGCAAGACCGGCGCGCTGGAAGAAGCGCACGGCGGCACGCTGTTCATCGACGAGGTCGCCGACATGCCGCGCGAGACGCAGAACAAGATACTGCGCGTGCTTGTCGATCAGACGTTTCAACGTGCCGGCGGCACCGCCCGGATCAACGTCGATGTCCGCATCGTCTCGTCAACGGCGCGCAATCTCGAAGCGGAGATCGCCGAGGGACGGTTTCGCGAAGACCTCTATCATCGTCTCTCGGTCGTGCCGATCCGCGTGCCGGCGCTGTCGGAGCGGCGCGAAGACATTCCCGAACTTATCGCTCATTTCATGGAGCAGATTTCCCAGGCGACGGGCCTGCCCAAGCGCACCATCGGTGACGACGCCATGGCTGTGCTGCAATCGCATGTCTGGCCCGGCAATGTGCGCCAGCTTCGCAACAATGTGGAGCGCGTGATGATCCTCGCCGGCGGCGATCCCGAGGCGATCGTCAGCGCCGATATGCTGCCGCAGGATGTCGGCTCGATGGTGCCCGCCATGCCGACCGGCCATAATGGCGAGCACATCATGGGACTGCCGCTGCGCGAGGCGCGCGAGGTGTTCGAACGCGACTATCTCATCGCGCAGATCAGCCGCTTCTCCGGCAACATCTCGCGCACCGCCGAATTCGTCGGCATGGAGCGCTCCGCCCTGCATCGCAAGCTCAAGGCACTTGGCGTCGGATAGCCATGTCCCGCATCGCCTATGTCAACGGGCAGTATCGCCCGCATCGGGACGCCACGGTCCATATCGAGGATCGCGGCTACCAGTTCGCCGATGGCGTCTATGAAGTCTGCGAGGTCAGGGGCGGGCGGATGGTCGACGTTCCGCGTCATCTCGAGCGGCTGCAGCGCTCGCTGGCGGAACTGCGGATCGCGCTGCCGATGCCGCTCGCCGCGCTCGAGATCGTGATGCGCGAAGTCATTCGGCGCAACCGCGTGCACGACGGCATCATCTATTTGCAGATCACACGCGGCGTCGCGCGCCGTGACCACGGATTTCCCGTTGTGCCTGTCCGGCCCAGCGTGGTGATGACGTCGCGCACGCTCGATCCAGCGCGGCGCGAGGCTATGGCCGCGCGCGGAATCAAGGTCGTCACTGTTCCCGAGAACAGGTGGCCGCGCGTCGATATCAAGTCGACCAGCCTGCTTCCCAATGTGCTGGCCCGGCAGGCGGCGCGGGACCAGGGCGCCTACGAAGCCTGGTTTGTGGATCGCGACGGTTTCGTGACCGAAGGAGCGTCGTCGAATGCCTGGATCGTCACGCAGGACGGACGCGTCGTTACACGCCCAACCGACGGTGGCATTCTTGCTGGCATCACCCGTGCGGTTGTGATGGATGCGCTTGCCGGTTTGCAGATGAAATTCGAGGAACGCGCCTTCACGCTAGAGGAAGCCTATGTCGCGAAGGAAGCTTTCGTCACCGCGAGCAGCCAGATCGTGATGCCTGTGGTTGCGATCGACAATCATACTCTCGCAGATGGAAAGCCGGGCGAAGTCGCGCGGCGACTGTGCGAAGAATTCTACCGTTTTTCGCAAATTTCATGAGGATTGCGGAAGTATATGCCGCGGATGGAACGGAAGCGGCCTTGCTTATGCGCGGCACGTGCTCTCTAATTGTCCGGCTGGAACTCCCGAGGGGGATCTCATGGAGCGCTGGCTTGGAGAACGGGCGTTAGGCCCGATTTTTGATTCAAACAAGAAAAAGCTTTCATTGCGGGACAACAACAAATGGCGACAGACCGCGCTCAAAATCTACAGGACACCTTCCTCAACCACGTCCGCAAGACCAAGACGCCGCTGACAATCTTTCTCGTGAACGGAGTCAAGCTGCAGGGAATTGTCACCTGGTTCGACAATTTCTGCCTGCTGTTGCGCCGCGACGGCCATTCGCAGCTTGTCTACAAGCATGCGATTTCGACCATCATGCCCGGTGCACCGATTCAGTTGTTCGAAGGCGGAGAAGACGTACAATCCTGAGCGGGAACTGATTGGAACCACGAACCTTCGAGGGCGGCGGCCATCGCCCACAACCGTCGGTCGGCAAATCGCCCGGCCGGGTGATTGTCATCGGCCCATACCGAAAGCTTCGGCGCGGCGAAACCGACGCGCGGGCGGAGGCGGCTTCAGGCCGTCATCCGGAAGCGCGGCTGGACGAGGCGGCGGGACTTGCCCGCGCGATCGATCTGGAGGTGATGGCGGCGGTTCTGGCGCCGCTCACCGATATCCGGCCCGCGACTTACTTGGGCAAGGGCAAGGTCGAGGAGATCGTCGGGCTGATCGCCACGCACGGCGTCGGTCTCGTGGTGATGGACTGCGCGCTGTCGCCCATTCAGCAACGAAATCTTGAGAAGATCTGGAACGTCAAGGTGCTGGACCGCACCGGGCTGATCCTTGAAATCTTCGGTCGCCGCGCCAAGACCAAGGAAGGCACGCTTCAGGTCGAACTCGCGCATCTCACCTATCAGCGAAGCCGTCTCGTGCGTTCCTGGACGCATCTTGAGCGCCAGCGCGGCGGATATGGTTTCCTCGGAGGGCCGGGCGAGACCCAGATCGAGGCCGACCGGCGAATGATCGACGAGCGCATCGGCCGCATCCAGACGGACCTCAAGAAAGTTCAAGCGACGCGCCGGCTGCATCGGGCCGGACGGCAGCGCGTGCCGTATCGCGTGGTGGCGCTGGTCGGCTACACCAATGCCGGCAAGTCGACGCTGTTCAACCGGCTGACGCGCGCCGACGT
>JBEBWH010000150.1:0-7708 GCA_040392305.1 Bradyrhizobium sp.
GGCCGAACCGATAGTTTGCCGCCCGTCCCGCGGGTATGGCGCCGTCAGGCGCAATCCGGCTCTGCAAAGGGCTCATGCCCCAATACCCAAGAATCGTGCCGGATCCGACAGGCCGCCGCCGGACCGGAGAGGCATGGTTCCTCACCGTGAGCATCCGCCATGCGCGCCATCCTCGACATCGTTCTGATCGTCCTCGACCTGTATGTGTGGCTGCTGATCGCATCGGCGATCCTGTCCTGGCTGATTGCCTTCAACGTCATCAATACCCGCAACCAGTTCGTTTCGGCGGTGGCGGAGTTTCTCTATCGGATCACCGAGCCGGTGCTGCGGCCGATTCGCGCGATGCTGCCGAGTCTCGGCGGTCTCGATATCTCCCCGGTGATCGTCATCCTGATCATCCTGTTCCTGCAGCGGGTGATCGCCTACTACATCTATCCCAATGTGATCTGAGCGCCGCATCCGGAGACGACCGTTCACCATTCCGCTGCTGGATCATCACCGATGATGGCATCGACCGCGCGCTCGTCGGTCCGCCCCTGGCGCTTCTCGGATCAGGGCGTCAGCCTCGCCGTTCGCGTCACGCCCCGCGGCGGCCGCGATAATATCGACGGTTGCGAGACGCTGGCCGATGGCCGGCCCGTGCTGAAAATCCGCGTGCGCGTGATCGCCGAAAGCGGGGCGGCCAACGCCGCCGTGGTGCAGCTGCTGTCGAAGGCGCTTGGCGTCGCGCGCAGCAATATCCGCATCAGTTCCGGCGTCACGTCGCGCCAGAAGCAAATCATCATCGACGGCGATCCCGTGCGACTGGGCGCCGTTCTGGAAAGCCTGACAGGTCCGGATCGGACCGGATGAAAGAGGATGCCTATGCCCGCTCGGATCATTGATGGCAAAGCGATCGCCGCCAACCTGCGCCAACGCGTTGCCGATGAGGTGGTGCGGGTCCGGCGCGACTATCAGCTCACGCCTGGCCTCGCCGTGGTGCTGGTCGGCAACGATCCAGCCAGCGAAGTCTATGTCCGCAGCAAGGGCCGCCAGACCGAGGCTGCCGGCATGGCGTCGTTCGAGCATCGCCTGCCGGCCGACATCACGCAGGAGGAACTGCTGACGTTGATCGCGCGGCTCAATCGCGATCCGGTCGTGCATGGCATTCTGGTGCAACTGCCGTTGCCCAAGGCGCTCGATCCGCGCGCCATCATCGCCGCGATCGATCCGGCCAAGGACGTCGACGGCCTGCATCCCTTCAATGCCGGGCGTCTCGCCAGCGGCCTGCCCGCGCTGACGCCGTGCACGCCGCTCGGCTGCATCATCCTCGCCAAGACGGTTCATGCCTCGCTCGACGGCCTCGACGCCATCGTCATCGGCCGCTCGACGCTGGTCGGCCGCCCGCTCGCGCAATTGCTCTTGAACGAGAACGCGACCGTCACCGTGGCGCATTCGCGCACGCGCGATCTGGATCAGAAGTGCCGCAATGCCGATCTCGTCTTCGCCGCCGTCGGCCGTCCGGCGATGGTCAAGGGCGACTGGCTCAAGCCCGGCGCGACCGTGATCGATGTCGGCATCAACCGGCTGCCGGGTGCGGACGGCAAGAGCAGGCTGATCGGCGACGTCGCCTATGACGAGGCCGTCGGCGTCGCCGGCGCGATCACGCCCGTGCCGGGCGGCGTCGGCCAGATGACGGTGGCGTGCCTCCTGGTCAACACGCTGCGCGCCGCCTGCGCCATTCACGGCGCGCCGGCGCCGGGCGTCTGACGAGAGCGTCTGGAAACCGGTTCGCGTGAAGAAAAAGCGTCAAAACAAAACTATAGAGCTCCGCTTCTGATTCCATCGAGAGGCGGAAAAGCTCTAAGGCGCGCCGGTGTTCTCGATCAGCCGCCGATAGAAGCGGATCATGTCGGCGTAGTTGGCGATGCTAAGTCGCTCATTCGTGCCGTGGAAGCGGGACAGGTCGTCCTGCTTCGCCCAGACCGGCGAGAAGCGGAAGATGCTGTCGGTCAGCCCGGCGTAATGGCGCGAATCGGTGGCCGCGAGCATCAGCCCCGGCGCCACCACGACTTCCGGAAACACCTCGCGAATGGTGCGGTTGAGCGTACGGTAGGCGGCGCTTTGCGCCGACGTCACCGGCGGCGGATCGGTATTGCCGGGGTGAGGGGCGATCGTCACGCGCGCATTGTCGACGACCTCGCCGACCCGCGCCAGCACGCTTTGTTCGGTGTCGCCCGGCAGCAGACGGAAATTGACGGTGGCCTCGGCATGCGCGGGCAGCACGTTGTCCTTGTTGCCGGCGTTGAAGATCGTCGGTGCGGTGGTGGTGCGCAACATCGCCGCGGTCGCCGCACCCTGTTCGAGCTGGCTTTTCACCAGCGGCGAGAACAGCCACAGATTCGAAAGCACGAGGCGGTTGAACAGCCGCATCTCCGGGGCGATGACGTCGAACATGTCGCGCGCGATGCCGTCGAGCGACGCCGGAAACTGATTCGCCGCAAGGCGGGCGACGGCGGTGCTGACGTCGCCGATTGCGGTGTGGCGCGGCGGCAGCGACGAATGCCCCGGCGTCGCCGTGGCTTTCAGCGACAGCGTCGCATAGCCCTTCTCGGCGATGCCGATCAGCGCCACCGGCCTGTCGATGCCCTTGAGAATGCCGTCGGTGATCAGGAGACCTTCGTCGAGCACATGGTCGAGACGGATGCCGCGCTCGCGCAGCAGCTTCGCGATGGCGGTCGCGCCGCGCTGGCCGCCGACTTCCTCATCGTGGCCGAACGCGAGATAGATGGTCCGGCGCGGCCGGATGCCGGCTTTGGCGAAATGCTCGGCGGCTTCGAGCATGGCGAACAGGTTGCCCTTGTCGTCCCATGAGCCGCGGCCCCAGATGTAGCCGTCGCGCACCACGCCGTCGAACGGAGCGGCCTGCCAGTCCGGCTCCGTGCCGGGAGCGATCGGCACCACGTCCTGATGCGCGAGCCATGCGATCGGCGCAGCATCGAGGTCCGATCCCTGCCAGGTGTAGAGCAGGCTGTAATTGCCGACGACCTCGCGCGTTGCGACCGCGTGAAACGCCGGATAGCTCGCCGCGATATGCGCATGAAGCGCTGCGAACGCATCGGCATTGGCGTCCGGCTCGGTCGCGCTTGAGATCGTCTTGATGCGGATCGCCGCGGCCAGCCGTTCGGCCGCCGCGGCAGTGTCGATGTCGACGGGCGCCGGCGGCGAAACCGCGATCTGGCGCGAGCGATGATTGAGGAGATTGGCGACCAGCACGCCGGCCAGAACCACGAGCGCGACCACCGTCAGCATGACGATGGTGCGAATCAGGCGAAACAGGCGGCGCATCTGCTGTCTCCATCGGAGGGATGGCAGACAGCATAGCCGATATCGTCGCGCCGGCGAGCGTTGCCGCGGGGCGTGGCCCCGGTTCAGGGCTTGGCGCGGGCGATGCCGTCGAGGATCAGCTGGTGGGCTTCCGCGATATCGCCCCAGCGCAGGATCTTGACCCATTTCTTCGGTTCGAGATCCTTGTAGTGCTCGAAGAAGTGCTTGATCTGCTGCAGCGTGATGTCGGGCAGATCGCTGTAGTTCGTGATGCCGTCATAGCGCTGCGTCAGCTTCGGCGCGGGCACGGCGATGATCTTCTCGTCGCCGCCGGCCTCGTCCTCCATGAACAATACGCCGACCGGGCGCACGCTCATCACCGCGCCCGGCACGATGGCGCGGGTGTTGGCGATCAAGACGTCGCACGGGTCGCCGTCGTCGGACAGAGTGTGCGGGATGAAGCCGTAATTGCCGGGGTAGCGCATCGCCGTATAGAGGAAACGGTCGACCACCAGCGTTCCGGCGTCCTTGTCGAGTTCGTATTTGATCGGCTCGCCGCCGACCGGCACCTCGATAACGACGTTGACTTCATGCGGCGGGTTGGCGCCGGTGGATATGGCTTCGATGCGCATCTTGAGATTACTCGGTTGTTGGCGGACGGGTCGCCGCGATGGCGCGGCCAGACCCGCAATGACGTCGCACTTGATGGGAAATCATGTTTTTTGCGCGACGGCGAGCGAATATCAATTCGCCCAGGCGAACGCCACCTTGTCGAGCGACTTCGGGCCGAACCGTTCCGAGGAACGGGCCACCATCCGGCCGCCGAGGGTCCGGTAGAACCCGGTTGCGGGCTCGTTGTCGGAGAGCGCCCAGATCACCATGCTGCGCAGGCCGCTCTGGACAAGGTCGCGCCGTGCGGCGGCAAACAGCCGGCGGCCGAAGCCGAGGCCCTGGAACTCCGGGCGCAGATACAACTCGTAGATTTCGCCGTCGAATTGCAGGCTGCGGGCGCGGTTGCGGCCGTAATTGGCGTAGCCGGCGATCCTGTCGCCAAACACCAGAACGCTGATTCGGCTGCCCTTGCGGATGGCGCTGTCCCACCATTGCGGGCCGCGCCGGTTGATCAGCTTCTGCAGTTCCCCGCCTGGGATGATGCCCTGATAGGCCGCCAGCCAGGCCTCGTCATGAGTCTGCGCGATCGCGGCTGCGTCCGCGGCTCTGGCTTGCCGGATTTCGATCAGGATCGTGCTCATGACCGGATCAAAGCAAGTCGGCGCGCGCTCTTCAAGATGTATCGTTAATTAACGGTTAACGTGTGGATTTTCCGCATCATGAGCGGGGTTTCTGTCCCAAAAAGAAACAGATTTTGCCTTGCGCGCCGATCATCGCTTGAGCGAGCGCACGACTTCGTCCGCCGCGCGCTCCCCGCTCTCTCGCGCGCCGTGGGCGGTCGAGAAGAAATGCGGGGACGTCGCTTCGCCGGCGAAAAACAACCGGTCGTCGAACGGCGCGGCAAGGCGGGCGCGGTCGGCGGCGTGTCCCGGCCGGGCATAGGCATATGACCCTGTCGCGTGCGCATCGAGCGCCCATCGCGAGGCGGCAAGCGGCCTGAGTTTGCGGCGGTAGCTGGAACCGAGCAGTTCGGTCAATTCGTCGATCGCCGCTGCCGCGATCGCGCCGGAGCCTGCATCTTCAAGCTCTCGGGCGAAACGGCCGCCGAAAAAGCCTTCGATGCAGGGCAGGCCGAACGGACGCAACTGATAGCTGCCGGTGGAGACGCGGACGGTCGTCCCGCGAACGTGACCGTTGGCGGGCAGCGCGTCGCCATCGCCGTCAAGCGCGAGCATGACCTTGTCATCCAGTCCCAGCGGCAGGCCGGCGGCGGCGTCCAGCTTATCGGGAAGGGGCGGATCGAACCGGATCGCCTCACCTGCGATCAGGTTGGTCGGAACCGTGACGATGACGCGCCGGGCGGTCATATCGCCGCGCGTGGTGCGCAGCACGACCCGGCGACCCTTATGGTCGATGACGTTGACGGCGGTGTCGAGCGCAACCGGACAGGAAGCGCCGAAAGCGGCGATCAGCGCACCATAGCCCTGCGGCACCCGCCAGTTGATCCCGGTGTCTTCATAGTTCCACGTATCCCGGATGGAGACGTGCTCAAGCTCGGCACCGTTGATGTAGGTGGACATCGCGTCGATCAGCGGATTCCAGCGGTTGCCGCGGTCGAGCAATGTGCTGGCCGGTGCGTCAGCATCGCGCTCCGCGGCTGCTTCCGTGCGGGCGTCGAATGCATCGAGCGCGGCGAGAAAATCGGCGCGGTCCTCAGCCGAGAAGCCGATATCGAGGCTCTGCTCGCGCCAGCGCGGGCGCTCGGTGTCGATGGTGAAGCCGAGTTCGCGCGCGGTCGCGACGAAACTGTTCCTGTCCGCCGAATGCAGCCAGCCGCAGCCGAGATCGAACGCGATGCCGCCGGGCAGCGGCATGGTCAGCGCGCGGCCGCCGATCCGCTCGCGCGCTTCGAGCACGAGCAGCGACAGGCCGGTCGGCATCAGCCGGCGCGCCGCCGCAAGTCCGGCGGCGCCTGCGCCAACGACTGCGACATCGACTTCCGAGGGAGGCGACATGGCGACCAGCAACCCGGCACACGACGGACGATCCTACGCGCCGTCGCGTTTGTTGTCAGCGTCCGAGGCGGGTCAGGCGACCTCGTCGCGAATCTTCTCGGCGCGCTTGCGCTCATGCGGATCGAGGTGACGCTTGCGCAGCCGGATCGACTTCGGCGTCACCTCGACGAGTTCGTCGTCCTCGATATAGGCGAGCGCCTTTTCCAGCGTCATCTTCATCGGCGGCGTCAGGCGGACGGCTTCGTCCTTCGAGGTGGTGCGGATATTGGTCAGTTGCTTGCCCTTGAGCACGTTGATCTCAAGGTCGTTGTCGCGGTTGTGCTCGCCGACGATCATGCCGCGATAGACCTTCCAGCCCGGCTCGATCATCATCGGGCCGCGATCCTCCAGCTTCCACATCGCGTAGGCGACCGCGTCGCCCTGATCGTTGGAAATAAGAACGCCATTGCGGCGGCCGGAGATGTCGCCCTTGTAGGCGCCGTAGCCGTGGAACAGCCGGTTCATGATGGCGGTGCCGCGGGTGTCGGTGAGCAGTTCGCCCTGATAGCCGATCAAACCGCGCGTCGGCGCATGGAATACGAGGCGCAGCCGGTTGCCGCCGGAGGGCCGCATCTCGATCATCTCGGCCTTGCGCTCGCTCATCTTCTGCACGACGACACCGGAGTGTTCTTCATCGACGTCGATGACGACCTCCTCGATCGGCTCCTGCCAGTTGCCGGCCTCGTCCTTGGTCAGCACCACACGCGGCCGCGACACCGACAGCTCGTAGCCTTCGCGCCGCATGGTCTCGATCAGGATCGCGAGCTGCAATTCGCCGCGGCCCGACACTTCCATCGAGTCCTTGTCGGCGGTCTCGACCACGCGCAGCGCGACGTTACCCTCGGCCTCGCGCAGCAGGCGGTCGCGGATCATGCGGCTCGTCACCTTGTCGCCCTCGGTGCCGGCGAGCGGCGAATTGTTGACCATGAAGGTCATCGACACGGTCGGCGGATCGATCGGCTGCGCCGTGATCGGCGTCTCGACCGACGGATCGCAGAAGGTGTCGGCGACGGTGCCCTTGGTCAGCCCGGCGATGGCGACGATGTCGCCCGCTTCGGCGAGATCAACCGGCTGCCGCTCGAGCCCGCGGAATGCGAGCACCTTGGTGATGCGGCCCTGCTCGATCAGCTTGCCGTCGCGGGAGAGAACCTTGACCGCCTGATTGGGCTTGACCGTGCCCGAGGCGATGCGGCCGGTGATGATGCGGCCGAGATAGGGGTTGGCTTCCAGGATCGTGCCGAGCAGACGGAACGCGCCCTCCTCGACCTTCGGCGGCGCGACGTGACGCAGCACCAGCTCGAACAGCGGCTTGAGGCCGTCGTCATGCGACGCGTCGGGGCTCTCCGCCATCCAGCCGTTGCGACCGGAGCCGTAGAGGATCGGGAAATCGAGCTGCTCGTCGGTGGCGTCGAGCGCGGCGAACAGGTCGAACACCTCGTTGACGACCTCGTTGATGCGGGCGTCGGGACGGTCGACCTTGTTGATGGCGACGATCGGCTTCAGCCCGAGCTTGAGCGCCTTGCCGACGACGAACTTGGTCTGCGGCATCGGCCCTTCGGCGGAGTCCACCAGCACGATCACGCCATCGACCATCGAGAGGATGCGCTCGACCTCGCCGCCGAAGTCGGCGTGGCCCGGCGTGTCGACGATATTGATCTGGGTGTCGCCCCAATGCACCGAAGTGCACTTGGCGAGAATGGTGATGCCGCGCTCGCGTTCGATGTCACCGGAATCCA
>JBEBWH010000151.1:0-7678 GCA_040392305.1 Bradyrhizobium sp.
CGCGCCGCCGAACAGGCCGGAATGCAGATCGCGGTTGGCGGCGGTGATGCGCACCTCGTCATAGACAAGGCCCCGCAGCGAGGTGGTGATTGCCGGCGTATCGCGATCCCACATGCCGGTGTCGCAGACGAGAACGAAATCGGCGCCGAGATCCGCCTTGTGCTTTTTGAGAAACGCGCCGAAATGCGCCGAACCAATCTCCTCTTCGCCCTCGATCAGGACGGTGACGTCCACCGGCAGTTCGCCGGTCACGCTCGCCCAGGCCCGGCAGGCTTCGACAAAGGTCATCAACTGCCCCTTGTCGTCCTCCGCTCCGCGCGCGACGATGATCTTGCGCCCATCGGCATGAGAGACCACCGCGGGCTCGAACGGCGGACGGTGCCACAGTTCGAGCGGATCGACCGGCTGCACGTCGTAGTGGCCGTAAAACAGCACATGCGGCCGCCCGCCTGTGTTGCCGCCGTGTTTGGCGACCACGGCCGGATGGCCATCGGTCGGCCGCACCTCGGCCTTGAAGCCGAACGAAGCGAGATCGGCGACGAGATGCTCGGCCGCAGCCCTGCAGTCCGCCGCATAGGCGGGATCGGCCGAAATCGACTTGATGCGCAGGAGCGCGAACAAGCGCTCAAGGCTCGCGTCACGATCGGCATCGATGTGCTCAAGCACGGCCGGAAGCTTGGAAACTGACATGTCGAAATCCCGTTGTTGCGGCCCCCACCGCTGTTGCTAGCGGCGCAGCAGGCTGCCGAGCGCGCCGCGCACAATGGCCCGGCCGACCGAGCCTCCGAGCGAGCCGCCGACCGTCTTGCCGATATCGGCTGCGACCTGCCCCGCCACGCGATTGGTCACCGTGCGGGTGACGTCGCGGGCGATCTTCTGTCCCGTCGTCAGCCGTCCCCGGCCGGTAGTGGTGCCGAAAATCGACCCGACAATCGAGCCGATCTGCCCCAATACGCCACCGCCTCCGGCTTCGGCCGGCGCTTGCACCTCCGCGACGCGCTTCTGCAGCATCTCATAGGCGGATTCGGAATCGATTGCAGTGTCGTACTTTCCCTTCACCGGGCTGCTCGCCATGATCGCCTTGCGCTCTTCCGGCGTGATCGGCCCCATCCGCGCCGATGGCGGGCGGATCAGCACGCGCTCGACGACGGACGGCTCGCCGTTGCCTTCGAGGAACGAAACCAGCGCCTCGCCCTTGCCCAGTTCGGTAATGACCTGCGCGGTCTTGAGCTTCGGATTCTGCCGAAACGTATCGGCAGCGGCGGCGATCGACTTCTGGTCGCGCGGCGTGAAGGCGCGCAGCGCGTGCTGCACACGGTTGCCGAGCTGCGCCAGCACCTTGTCCGGCACGTCGATCGGATTCTGGGTCACGAAATAGACGCCGATGCCCTTGGAGCGGATCAGCCGCACGACCTGCTCGATCTTGTCCATCAGCGCCTTCGGCGCGTCGTTGAACAGCAGATGCGCCTCGTCGAAGAAGAACACGAATTTCGGCTTGGCCTGATCGCCGACTTCGGGCAGCTCCTCGAACAGTTCCGACAGCATCCACAGCAGGAACGTCGCGTAAAGCCGCGGATTGTTCATCAGCTTGTCGGCGACGAGGATGTTGACGATGCCGCGCCCGTCGCGGTCGGTGCGCATCATGTCCTTCAAGAGCAATGCGGGCTCGCCGAAAAACTTGTCGCCACCCTGATTTTCCAGCACCAGCAACTGGCGCAGGATGGCGCCGACCGACTGTTTCGAGACATTGCCATATTGTGTCGTCAGCTCCGCGGCGTTGTCGGCGACGAAGCCAAGGATGGCCCGCAGATCCTTCATGTCGAGCAGGAGCAGACCCTGCTCATCCGCGACGCGGAACGCGATGTTGAGCACGCCCTCCTGCGTATCGTTCAGGTCCATCATGCGGGACAGCAACAGCGGTCCCATCTCCGACACGGTGGCGCGCACGGGATGGCCCTGTTCGCCGAACACGTCCCAGAACACGGTCGAGAACTCGTCGGGCTGAAACGCCAATCCCATGCCCTGCGCCCGCTTGAGAATGAAATCCTTGGCTTCGCCGGGCTCGGAGATGCCGGACAGGTCGCCCTTGATGTCGGCGGCGAAAACCGGGACACCGGCGCGCGCGAAGCCTTCGGCCATCACCTGCAGCGTCACGGTCTTGCCGGTGCCGGTGGCGCCTGTGACCAGGCCATGACGGTTGGCCAGCGCCAGCGTCAGCCATGCCGGCTGCTCTCCCTTGCCGATAAACAGCTTATCGTCGGTGTCGGCCGCCGCCGCTTCGGTTTTCGTCATCGTCTTACCTCTTCGCGCGGGAGCGATCTCGCGCCGGCCCATCGCACCACTGCATATCGCGTCACAGCATAAAGCATTCGCCGATCCATTGAACCGGATCTCGGGAAGCGCGACAAACACGCGTCTGCGCGTCACCGCAACTGCCTTCACCGATCCGGGCCAGTTCCGGAACGGAAAGCGCTGAAACGCATCAAGAATACACCACGGACACTTGCATTGCAGCAACACTCGCAGTGCGATGATCGGCATCAACACATCGCGCAGCGTCAGTCGGCTTGAATTTCGCGGCGCAAATGATCAAGATGAAATTCACAGAAAACGTTCCGGCATGCAACCGGAAGAGGCGGGGCGCAAATGAACGAACTGGTCGAGCGACTGTCGGCGTCAGTCGGCGTGGATGAGACTGTCGCGGAAAAAGCCATCGGCAACATTCTCCAGTTTCTGCAGAGCGAGGGACCGGCGGAGCCGGTTCAACAACTCATCCAGGAAATTCCCGGCGCGGACGCGCTGATCGCGGCGGCCGGCTCCGGCGGCGGCCTCAGCGGGCTGCTTGGCGGCGGCCTGATGGCGCTCGGCTCCAAGCTGATGGGCCTGGGGCTCGGCATGTCGGAAATTCAGAGCCTCGCGCGCGAACTGTTCAAATACGGACGCGAGAAGATCGGAAGCGAGCGGATGGACGAAATCGTGTCCGCAACGCCGGGGCTCAGCCAGTTCGCGTAGGACGGACCGCCGCGCGCGGTCCTCTCCGCCTGTTCACATCGCCTGTTTCCTTCAGTCCAATGACGTATCCTGTTTCAAAGATCGACGGGTTGAGTTCTTTTGCTGCGGCGAGGCTGAAGACGGCCGGGATTCGAACCGCCGAGGCGCTGCTGGAACGGGCCGGAACGGCCAAAGGCCGCAAGCTTCTGGCCGCCGAAACGGGCTTGAGCGAACAGCAGTTGCTGGCATGGGCCAATATCGCCGACTGCATGCGCATCAAAGGCATGGGCATGGCGAAAGCCCAGCTGCTGCGCGCCGCCGGCGTCACCACCGTGCGGGAATTCTCCTACCGCAACCCAGCCCGACTGGCGCAGGCCATGAAGGAAGCCAATGCCCAGCGCAAGCTGGTGCGCGTGCTACCCTCGGAAAAATCCGTCGGGCAAATGATCGACCAGGCGCGAACGCTGCCGCTGAAGATTTCCTACTAACCCCGCACCTGCTTGCCGCTCGGCGGGGCTCCCGCAAGCCGCGGAAGCGGGGATTGCGCCCTGCCCCCGGCGTTCCCGCGGCGCAGTTGGGGTTGATTGGCGTCGCAGCGCCCGACGCCCTTCCACCTGCCATGCGCTGTCGTGCGAGGCAGCCGCCCTCCTCCTTGTTTCTGCCTTGACTCCATTGTGAGGACCGCGCAAAGCGGGCGCGATGATCGCAACGCCCGTGACGCAATCCGCTGCCGCTCAGCCGCCGTCCGCCTTCGAGGCTCTGCTCGGACGGCCCGGCGCCATCGTCATGGGCATTCTCAACGTCACCCCCGACTCTTTTTCCGACGGTGGCCAGTTCATCGTCCCCGCTCAAGCGGCGGCCCATGCCCGGCGCATGGCGGCCGAGGGCGCGGACATCCTCGACATTGGCGGAGCCTCGTCGCGCCCTTACGGCGGCAATATCGAACCCTCCGCCGCGGAAGAGAGAAGCCGGCTTGAGCCGGTGCTAGCCGGGATCGTCGCGCTGGGCGTGCCGGTGTCCATCGACACCACGCAATCGACTGTCGCAGACTGGGCGCTCAGGACTGGCGCCGCGATCGTCAACGATGTCTGGGGATTGCAGCGCGATCCCGACATGGCGAAGGTCGTCGCCGACCACCGCGTGCCGGTAATTGTCATGCACAATCGTCACGACGCCGACGCCGCGATCGATATCATGGCCGATATCACCACCTTTCTGTCGCGCTCGCTCGATATCGCGGGCAAGGCCGGTATTCCCCGCGCGAATATCGTGCTCGATCCCGGCATCGGCTTCGGCAAAACCCAGCCACAGAGCCTCGAAGTGCTGGCGCGGCTCGACGAACTGCTGGTGTTCGGACTGCCGATCCTGGTCGGCGCCTCGCGCAAGCGCTTCATCGCCAGCATCACCCCCGCGGAACCGCAGCAACGCCTGGGAGGCTCTCTCGCCGCGCATCTGACGGCAGTGCAGCGCGGCGCGAAAATCATACGCACCCACGACGTCGCCGAAACCGTGCAGGCTTTGCGCATTCACGAGGCGATCGAAAGCAAGCGATGAGCGACACCATTTTCATCAACGGCGTGCTGGTGCATGCGCATCACGGCGTCATGGAGCACGAGGCCGAGGTCGGGCAGCGTTTCGTCATCGACCTGCGGCTGACCATCGACCTTGCGGAATCCTCCCGCACCGACCGGCTCGCCGACACCGTCTCCTATGCCGATGTCGTGCGGGCGGCGACCGCCGCCTTTGCCGGACAGAACTATCGGCTGCTGGAGCGCGCGGCCGGAGCCGTCGCCGAGGCCGTCCTCGCCGCCTTTCCCCGCGTCAGCGCCGTCACGGTGACGGTGCACAAGCCGCACGCGCCGATCGCCGCCATCTTCAACGATGTCGGCGTGATCCTGACGCGCATGCGGAACGAAGCATCCGATCATGGCTGATGTCCTGATCGGGCTGGGCGGCAATATCGGCGACGTTCGCGCGACATTCGAGCGCGCCATCGCCACGATCTGCGGCAAGACGCAGGCCGAATTGCTGGCGCGCTCATCGGATTACCTTACTCCGCCATGGGGCGATGAGGATCAGCCGCCTTTTATCAACGCCTGCATCCGGATTGCGACCGAACTCGACCCGCATGCGCTGCTGCACACGCTGAAAGCCGTCGAAACGCGGTTCGGGCGCGACCGCCAGCCGGACCGCCGCTGGGGTCCCCGCACGCTCGATCTCGACATGCTCGCCTATGACGACATCGCGCTCGACCAGCACGGCCTGATTCTCCCCCATCCCCGCCTGTTCGAGCGCGCTTTCGTGCTCGCGCCACTCGCCGAGATCGCGCCAGACCGAAAGATTGCCGGCCGCACGCCGCGCGAGGCGCTTGGCCTGCTGTCAACCGCCGGGATTGAAAGGCTGCCTGCACGTTCCTGAAATCCTGCCGGATCCCTAAAGACAAAAGGGAGCATTGGCTTGCAGCCCGCTACATGGCATTTTGCCCTGAAATAGACTGATCCTGCGGAGTGAAGGGCCTGAATGTCCGTCGAAACTGACAATCTGCCGCTGGCTGCGGAGTTTCCCGCGGCAAGCGAAGAAGCGTGGCGCAAGCTGGTTGATGGCGTGCTCAAAGGCGCCCCATTCGAAAAGCTCGTCAGCAAGAGCTATGACGGCCTGACCATCGCGCCGATCTACACCCGCGCGCGGGACGCTCATGTCATCGCAGGCCGAGCGGCCTCCGCGCCGTGGCAGATCACGCAGCGCATCGATCATCCCGACGCCGCGGTGGCGAATGCGCAAGCGCTCGACGACCTGCAGAACGGGGCCACCGGATTGACACTGGTGTTTGCCGGCAGCCACACCGCGCGCGGTTTCGGCCTGCCCGAAACGGCCGAGGCGCTGGCACGCGCGCTCGACGGCGTCTATCTCGACGCGGGAATAGCCATCGATATCGAACCGGGGTCATCGCTGGGCGACCTGTCGCATCGGTTCGCTATCCTGCTCGAGGCCAACGGCGTCAAGCCGGCGGACGTCGATATACGCTTCGGCCTCGATCCGATCGGCAGAGCGGCGACACAAGGCGGCAGCGCGACAGGCTGGCAGGACTTGGCCAGGGAACTGACCAGCTCCGCCCAGGCGCTGTCCGATGCTGGTTTCAAAGGCCCCTTCGCCGCCGCCGACGGGCGCGTGGTTCATGACGCCGGCGGCGCGGAGGCGCAGGAGCTTGCCTTCGTTCTTGCCACGCTGGTCGCCTATCTGCGTGCGCTCGAAAGCGCCGGCATCCCGCTGGAGGCGGCGCGCGGCATGCTCTACGCGCGGCTTGCCGCCGATGCCGACCAGTTTCTGACGATCGCCAAATTCCGCGCGCTGCGCCTTTTGTGGGCACGCATTGAGGAGGCATGCGGCCTGACGCACGCGCCGCTGTTCATCGCCGCCGACACCGCGTGGCGCATGCTGACGCAGCGCGATCCGTACGTGAACCTGCTGCGCGCCACCATCGCCACCTTCTCGGCAGGTCTTGGCGGCGCCAACAGCATCACCGTGCTGCCGCATACGCTGGCGCTCGGCCTGCCGGATTCATTCGCGCGACGGCTCGCCCGTAACACGCAGCTGATCCTGCTGGAGGAATCCAACCTCGCGCGCGTCAGCGACCCCGCCGCAGGCAGCGGCGGGATCGAGGAATTGACCCGGCAGCTCTGCACCGCGGCGTGGACGCAGTTTCAGGGGATCGAGAAGGCCGGCGGTGCATTCGCGGCCCTGACTCAGAACCTGATCCAGCGTCAGGTCGCGACAGCGCGCGCCGCGCGCGATGCCAACATCGCCAAGCGCCGCGACGTTGTGACCGGCGCCAGCGAATTTCCCAATCTCGACGAGGATGCCGCGGCGGTGCTTGCGCCCGCGCCCGCTCCGCCGCCTTCAGGCAGGACACTCGCGGTTGTTTTCGAAGCTCTGGCGCCGACCCGTCTCGCCGCCGCGTTCGAGCGGTTGCGCGATGCATCCGACGCTTTACTCGAACAGGAAGGAGCGCGGCCCAGACTGTTCCTCGCCAATCTCGGCGCACCGGCCGACTTCACCGCGCGCGCCACCTTCGCCAAGAGTTTCTTCGAGGCCGGCGGCATCGAGACTTTTGGCAATGACGGTTTTGCGGATACGGCCGCACTTGTCGATGCGTTCCGGGCATCCGGAACGGAACTGGTCTGCCTGTGTTCGTCCGACAAGGTCTACGCAACGCAGGCGGCCAACGCGGCAAAGGCCCTTCACGCCGCCGGCGCGCGTCATATCTATCTGGCGGGACGCCCCGGCGAACAAGAGAGCGGGTTCCGCGATAACGGCGTCAGCACCTTCGTTTTTGCCGGTTGTGACGCATTGGCGACGCTGCGGGCCGCCTATGCTAATCTTGGCAAGCCGATTGAAGACCGCGGATAATGGCGACGATCATGAGCAGAATTCCCAATTTCGCCGATATCGCTTTCGCAGCGACGTCCGTTCCCGGTTCCGGCGTTGACGCCGATCCCTGGATGACGCCGGAAGAAATTCTCGTGAAGTCGCGCTATGGCGCGGATGACTTGGCCGGCATCGACTTCCTCGACACCTGGCCCGGCATCGCGCCCTATCTGCGCGGCCCCTACCCGACGATGTATGTCAATCAGCCGTGGACCGTGCGCCAATATGCCGGCTTCTCCACCGCGGAGGATTCCAACGCGTT
>JBEBWH010000152.1:0-7676 GCA_040392305.1 Bradyrhizobium sp.
TGGATGCATCAGGATGCGCTGCCGCAGTTCGACGATCGCGCCGTCGGCATGATCGGCAACTCGCTGCATTACGCCGCCGGACTGGATACACCGGAGAACAAGGCGTTCACCACCGAGTTCGCCAAGCGCTACAAGCGCCTGCCGTCCTGGTTCGGTGAGTCCGCGTATACCGCGGGGCTGTGGGTCAAGACCGCCATCGACAAGATCGGCGGAAAGGTCGAGGACCGCGAAGCGTTCCTGAAGGCGATGCGCACCATCGAAATCAAGGCGCCGCGCGGGCCGCTCAAGCTCGATGCTTACGACAACCCGATCCAGAACGTCTACATTTCCAAGATCGAGAAGATCAAGCATCCCGTGCTGGGCGATGTCCTGACCAACGTTCCGGTCAAGACATACGAGGCGGTGTCGCAGTTCTGGACCTACCCGCCGGAAGAATTCCTCAAGCGCGGTCCCTACAAGCGCTGAGCTGTCATTGACATGGCTGGCGTCATCGCTCCCGGTGACGCCAGTCTTCATCCCTACGCATTCCGTGCAGGTCTGATCTTATGACGAGCAGCGCCCTTTTGCAGGCGATCAACGGCGTGTCGTTTGCTGCATTGCTGTTCCTTCTGGCGAGCGGCTTCACCCTTTCGTTCGGCCTGATGCGCGTCGTCAACATGGCGCACGGCGCCTATTACCTGCTCGGCGGCTATATCGGCCTGACGGTGACGCGGCTGACTGGCAGCTTCACCTTGGCGATCCTCGCCGGTGGCGTCGCGATTGCCTTGCTCGGTCTCGTCATCGATCGCTTCCTGATCCGCAAGGTCGGCGAAAACCATCTGGCCCAGGTGCTGCTGACGGTCGGGTTGGCCTTCATCATCGGGGATATCGCGCTCTGGATCTGGGGCGGCGACAATCTCAAGGTGCCGGTGCCGCTGTTCCTGCGCGGCGCGGTCGAACTGCCAGGCGGCATGATGTATCCGTCGATCCGCCTCATGCTGGTCGCTTTCGGTGTCGCCGTCGGCATCATTCTCTGGCTGCTCTATCACCGCACGCAGTTCGGCGCCGTCGTGCGCGCCGGCGTCGATGACCGCGAGATGGTGAACGCCATCGGCATCAATGTCGATCGCCTGTTCATCCTCGTGTCGGCGTTGGCGTCGGTCCTTGCCGGTATGGCGGGTGTGGTGGGTGGCGCGTTTCTCACGCTTTATCCCGGCGCCGAGTGGGAAATTCTTGTCTTCGCGCTGGTGGTGGTGATCGTCGGCGGTCTGGGCAGTCTTGAGGGCGCCATGGTCGGTGCGCTGATCGTCGGGCTGCTCGATGCCTACGGTCGCTGGCTGCTTCCCGAATTCTCCTACTTCGTCCTGTTCGGGCCGATGGCTCTGCTGCTGCTGTTCCGACCGACCGGGCTGTATGGAAGGGCGCACTGACGCATGAAGACGCTTCAATGCCTTCTGGCTGTTCTGGCTCTGGCGGTGATCGCCGCGATCCCGCTAGTGGCCGGACCGTTCTGGGTCAGCCTGTTCACCCAGATGCTGATCTTCGGCCTGCTCGCGCTCTCGGTCGATCTGCTGCTCGGGCATGCGGGCCTGTTCTCGCTCTGCCACGCCGCCTTCTTCTCGGTCTCCGCCTATTGCACCGCGATCCTTCAGGTGCGCTACGGCGTCGGCACCCTGCTTGCAGCACCGGCCGGCATTCTCGCGGGGACTGCGCTCGGTGCGCTGTTCGGGCTGTCCGTCCGCACGCGCGGCGTCTACTTCATCCTCATCACCATCGCGCTCGGCTATATCGTCTGGGGCGTCGCCTATCGCTGGTCGTCGTTCACGGGCGGCGACAACGGCGTGACCAATGTGCCGCGCCCCGATCTCGGTTTCGTGGCGCTCGATGGAATGAATGCCTTCTTTTACTTCACCCTCGCCGTGGTGCTGGTCTGCCTGGCGGCCTATCGCATTCTGATCCGCTCGCCTTTCGGCCTGACCCTGCGCGGGATCAAGGCGAGCGAAAGCCGCATGACCAGCCTTGGCTATCGTCCCGGCCGCCACCTCTATATGGCCTTCGTACTGTCGGCCTTCATCGCCAGTCTCGCCGGCGTGCTCTATGTCTACTACAACCGCTTCATCAATCCGGTCGCGGCGTCGTTTCCGATTTCCGTCGAGGCCGCGCTGATGGCGATCATCGGCGGCACCGGCACCATACTCGGGCCATTTCTCGGCGCCGGCATCGTGCTCGCGCTGCGCAACTGGGTTAGCAGCTTCTTCGCCCTGCATCATGCGATCATGGGGCTCGTTTTCGTCGTGACCATCCTGTGGGCTCCGCACGGCCTCATGGGGCTCGTCGCGCGGCTGCGGAACAAGTCGGTGAAATCCCCATGAGTGGCAACGCGATCGACGTCATCGATCTGGTCAAGGCGTTCGGCGGTCTGCGCGCGGTCGATACGGTCTCGCTCACCGTGCCGCGCGGGCAGCGGCGCATCCTGATCGGGCCGAACGGCGCTGGAAAGACCACGCTGTTTCATTGCATCACTGGCACGCTGCGGTCGTCGTCCGGGCAGATCAGGCTGTTCGGGCAGGATGTGACGGCGCTGGACGAGGCGGCGCGGACCGAGCACGGGATGGGCCGCACCTTCCAGATATCGAACGTCTTCACCGATCTGTCGGTGATCGAGAATCTGTCGCTGGCCATTCTCGGCAAGTCGCCCGACAAATGGGTGACATACCGGTCAGTCGAATCCTATCCGCAGATCCGGCAAAGGGCGCTCGAGGGGCTCGATCTTGTCGGCCTCGGCCATCGCGCGGGCGATCTGGTCAAGCTGTTGTCCTACGGCGAGCGACGTCAGCTCGAGCTTGCGCTGGCGTTGCAGACACAGCCCACCGTGCTGTTTCTCGACGAGCCGTGCGCCGGGCTTTCGCCCAGCGAGCGGCAATTATTGTCGCGCATCATCGCAGACCTGCCGCGCGACATTACGCTGATGATGATCGAGCACGACATGGACGTTGCGCTGGCGCTGGCCGACCATGTCACGGTTCTGCATCGGGGACGCATCATTCTGGAAGGTTCGCCGGGCGAGGTGCAGGCAAACCCCGAAGTGAGAGAGGTCTACTTCGGCAATGTCTGATCCTCTGCTGGCCATCAACGACATCCACACCTATTACGGCGACAGCTACGTCCTGCAGGGCATCAGCATGCAGCTTGCCGCCGGCCGTATCGTCGCGATCCTCGGCCGCAATGGAATGGGCAAGACGACGCTGATCCGGTCCGTCGCCGGCCTGACGCCGCCGCAGAGCGGCGACATCGTGTTCGAGGGCAGATCCCTGATCGGCGCCTCGCCCTATATGATCGCGCAGAAGGGCATCGCGCTGGTGCCGCAGGGCCGGCGGGTTTTCAGCTCGCTGACGGTGGGCGAAAATCTCGCGCTGCCGACGAGCTGGCTGGCGCGTGCGCGACCCGGCCGCTGGAATCTCCAGAACGTGCTGGCTGAATTTCCTCAGCTCAAGGACAGGATCGACAATCTCGGCACGGAGCTGTCGGGCGGCGAACAGCAGATGCTGGCGATCGGTCGCGCGTTGATGGCCAATCCGACCCTCGTATTGATGGATGAGCCGTCGGAAGGCTTGTCGCCGCGCCTGGTGCTTCATGTCGGCGAGATCATGAAGCGCCTGCGCGATTACGGGCTGGCGGTCATGCTCGTCGAGCAGAACCTGTCGCTCGCGCTGTCCGTCGCGGACGATATTTACGTGCTGTCGTCCGGCCGGCTGGTCTTCCACGGCTCGGCGCAGGAACTCGCGGCTGACGCGGCGACGCTCAATCATCATCTCGGGGTCGGGAGCAAGGATCTGCAATGAAGGCCTTCGATCTGAGCGGGCGGGTTGCGGTCGTCACCGGTGGCAATGGTGGCATCGGCCTTGGCATGGCACGCGGCCTTGCCAAGGTGGGCGCCGGCGTCGTCGTGGCGGGCCGCAACGACGAGAAGAATGCCGCCGCAGTGCAGGAGCTTGCGGCGCTGGGGGCAAAGGCGGTCGCGGTGAAGGCTGATGTGACGAGCGAGGACGACTGCCGCCGCCTGATGGCGGTCGCGGTCGAGCAGTTCGGCCGGCTCGATATCCTGATCAACAATGCCGGGATTGCGTGGCGGAAGCGCCCCGAGGACTACACGCTGACGGACTGGCACAGGGTGATCGACAGCAATCTCACCAGCGCCTTTCTGTGCGCCCATGCGGCCTACCCGCATATGGTCCGCGCCGGCGGCGGCAAGATCATCAGCATCGGCTCGATCCTGTCCACGATGGGCGCTCCCTTTGCGGTCGCCTATGGCGCGAGCAAAGGCGGGATCGTGCAGATGACCCGCTCATTGGCGGCGGCATGGGGGCAGGACAATATTCAGGTGAATGCCGTGCTGCCGGGCTGGATCAATACCGACCTGACCGAAAGTGCCCGCCGCGAGGTGGCCGGACTGGTGGACCGCGTGTCCACGCGCACGGCGTGCGCGCGCTGGGGCGAGCCGGAGGATTTCGAGGCGATCGCGGTGCTGCTGGCCGGCCCCGGGTCGCAATACATCACCGGCGCGGCGATTCCGGTCGATGGCGGCTATTCGATCATGGCGTGATGTGAACAGAGGGTGGAAATGACCAGCACTCATCATCTCGACGCGGATGTTGAAACGGTTCATTGGGGCTTCTTCGATGCCAAACTCCCGGCGCGTCTCGAAGTCGAATCCGGCGATACCATCACCGTCAATACGGTATCGGGATGGGGGGATATCGCCGACCTCTCGATGATGACGGAGGCGCATCGGCGCGTCGTCACGACACTCAAGCGCGGGCCCGGGCCTCATCTTCTGACCGGGCCGATCGCGGTGAAAGGCGCGCTGCCCGGCCACACGCTCGAGGTCCGGATCAAATCGATCGAACTGACGGCGGACTGGGGATGGAGTCTCATCCTGCCGTTGCGCGGCACGCTGCCGGAGGATTTTCCCAAGGCCGAGACGCGCGTCATTCCGCTCGATCGCGAACGCATGGTGGCCCGGTTGCCATGGGGGCCGGTGCTTCCTCTGCAACCCTTCTTCGGCATCATGGCGACTGCGCCGCGGCCCGAATATGGAATGGTGTCGACCGTCGAGCCGCGTGAATTCGGCGGCAATATCGACTGCAAGGAGTTCGGCGTCGGCACCTCGCTGTTTCTGCCGGTGTTCGTGCCCGGCGCCAGTTTCTCAGTCGGGGACGGCCATGCGGTTCAGGGGGATGGCGAGGTCAATCTGACCGCGCTTGAAACCTGCCTGCGCGGCACGTTCGAACTGGTCCTGCATACCGACATGACGCTGGCGATGCCGCGCGCGGTGACGCCGAGCCATTTCATCACGCTCGGCCTCGACGTCGATCTCGATGATGCCGCCAAGCAGGCGCTGCGCGAGATGATCGCGTGGCTCGTCCAGATGAAGGGATGGACGCCGTCGGAGGCTTATGTGTTCTGCAGCCTCGCATGCGATCTGCGTGTCACCCAGTTGGTCGATGGCAACAAGGGCATCCATGCCATGGTGCGTCGCGATCTGCTTGAGGACGGCCCATCGAGCTGATCGGAGAGGACGGAATGGGAGAGCAGGCCGAATTCGCGGGGCGCAGGGAGGATGGCCGGCTTCTGACCGGACAGGCCTGCTTTGCCGACGATGTCCGGCTGCCGGACCAGACCTATGCGGTGTTCGTCCGCTCGCTTCATGCCCATGCGGAAATTCTCTCGATCGACACCGCCGCCGCGCGAGCCATGCCCGGCGTGCTCGGCGTGTTCACGGCCGCGGACCTGAGCGCCGACGGCGTTGGCGACATTCCTCCGCTCGTTTCTCTGCCTGGCCGCGACGGCCGGCCGATGTATGCCGCGGCGATGCCGGTGCTGGCGCGCGAGCGCGTGCGTCACGTCGGCGACGCGGTAGCGGTCGTCGTCGCCGACAGTGTGATGCGTGCGCTCGACGCATCGGAGAGGGTCGAGATCGTCTATCGCGAGCTCCCCGCGGCATCGGAGATTTCGCGCGCGAAAGCCGGGGACGCCCCCGCGCTGTGGCAGGACGCACCGAACAATGTCGCTCTCGAATGGGCGCATGGCGAGGCTGCGGCCGTGGAGGCAGCATTCGCCGCCGCCGCCCATCGCGTCAGCATGGATCTGCGCATGACGCGGCTTGCGCCTACCGCGCTCGAACCGCGCGCTGCCATCGGCGTGTGGGATGAGGCGGCGCAGGCATACACGCTGATCGCGAGCACCCAGGGCGTGTCGGTGGTGCGCAAGATTCTGGCGGAGGCCGTCTTCAAGGTGCCGCCGGAAGCCATTCGCGTGCGCACGTTCGACGTCGGCGGCGGCTTCGGCATGAAGGTGCAGGCCTATCCGGAATATGCCGCGGTGCTTTATGCGGCGCGCAAGGTCGGCCGGCCGGTGCGCTGGTGCGCGACCCGTCTCGAAAGCTTCGCGGCCGACACCCACGGCCGCGACGGCCTGCTCTCGGGAGATCTGGCGCTCGATGCGAACGGGCGCTTTCTCGCGCTGCGTGCGCGCACCCAGGTCGGCGTCGGCGCCTATGTCTCGACCTATGCGGCGATCGTTGCGACGAACAACACCAAGAACTGCCTGTCGAGCGTCTATGCCATTCCCGCCATCCATGTCGATGTCGAGATGGTTCTGACCAACGCTTCCCCGCTCGGCCCCTATCGGGGCGCCGGCCGGCCCGAGGCGATCTATCTGGTCGAGAGACTGATCGACGAAGCGGCCCGGATCACCGGGATCGACCGCATCGAATTGCGCCGCAGGAACATGATTCCTCCCGCTGCGATGCCTTATCAGGCGCCGAGCGGGCAGATCTACGACAGCGGCGAGTTCGAGGCGGTTCTGCAAAAGGCGCTGGATTTGTCCGATTGGAGCGGCTTTGCCGCGCGGCGCGCCGACAGCCGCAAGCGCGGGCTGCTTCGCGGCATCGGGATATGCTGTTTCCTTGAGGTTGCCGGCGGCAGTCCGCTGACGGAGATCGCCGAGCTTCGTTTCGGAGCGGACGGAAGCATCGAGTTGCGCACCGGATCGCAGGCCATGGGGCAGGGGCAATTGACGACACTGCCTCTGATCCTTGCACGGCAGCTCGGCATCGATCCGGATTCGATCCGGGTATTGCAGGGCGACAGCAGCATCGTTCACGACGGCATCGCGACCGTGGCGTCCCGTTCGACCATGATGGTTGGCGGCGCCATCGTGCGCGCCGCCGATCAGGCGCTGGACAAGGGACGCAAGCTGGCGGCTGACTTCCTTGAAGTGTCTCCGGCCGATATCGAATACAGCGCAGGCCGTTTTCATGTCGCGGGTACGGACCGTGCGGTGACGTTCGCAGACCTTGCGAAAGAGGCAGGCGTGCTCGACACCGTGGCGACGTTCGTGTCGCCCGAGATGAGTTTTCCCAATGGCTGCCACGTCTGCGAGGTCGAGATTGATCCGGCCACCGGCGAGGTCGTGGTTGTCGGCTACACTGGCGTCGATGATGTCGGCGAAATTATCCATCCGGTGATCGTGGAAGGGCAGGTCCACGGCGGCGTGGCCCAGGCGCTGGGGCAGGTGATGGGGGAGGCCGTCGTCTATTCGGACGAGGGCCAGTTGCTGACGTCGTCATTCATGGATTATGCGATGCCGCGCGCCGACACGATGCCGCATATGCGGCTCGGCCATCACGTCGTGCC
>JBEBWH010000153.1:0-7664 GCA_040392305.1 Bradyrhizobium sp.
GTCATCGCGTCTCCTGCCCGGGTTGCGCGGCACGCGGGCGGTGACGAGGCAGACCTTGGCGCCCTCGATGCCCTCATAGGAGCTGGTTCCGGTGAGCTTCGCATCGAAACCGTCGACCGGGGACGACTGCGCGAGATCGAGCGCCTTGCCCTGCGGGACGCCGTCGGCGATGTCGAACAGCACGACGTCGCCGAGCTCCTTCAGTCCGATCAGGTGCGCGAGCGTACCGCCGATCTGACCTGAACCAATCAAAGCAATCTTGTCGCGTGCCATCGAATTCGTCCTATTGATGCGGGCGGGAAAGCCAGAGGAATGGATGGCTCAGCGTGGTATCGCTTTCGCTCATCGCGTTCAAGCGGCGATGCCATGAAATCGAGCCTGAAACGAGCAAATCAGCATTAGGAATGAACGCTGATTCCAATTCTCGTTCACCGCTTCACGAAATGCTGCAGCGCGGCATTCAGGTTTCGACCAGGCCAGTGGTGGCGTCGTTCGCGGTTGAATCGCTGCGGCCGTGAGGCAGCGCCAGATAGGCTTCCGAGCCCATCTCGAACAGCCGCGACGCGGTGCGGACGAACTCCTGCGCCTCGATTCCGCTCTCGGCCGCGTAGAGCGCATCCGGTTCGGCCTCGGCCGACGCCATGAGCTTGACGCCATTGTCATAGAGCGTGTCGATCAGGGTGATGAAGCGCTTGGCGGCGTTGCGTTCGGCCTCGCCCATCACCGGGATGCGGTCGATGAAGATGGTGTGGAAGTCGTGGGCGAGGCGGAGATAATCCACGCCCGCCAGCGGCTTCTCGCACAGGTCGCGGAACGCGAAGCGCGCCACGCCATCGGCCGTGCGCGGCACGTGCAGCTTGCGGCCCTTGACCAGGATGTCGCGCGGCGCGCCGCGCTCGCCGCCGGTCAGCCGCATCCACGCCTTGTCCAGCTTAGCCTTGGCGGCGGCATCGGCCGGCACCAGCCACATCTTGACGCCGGCGAGCTTCTCCATGCGGAAATCGGTGCGCGAGTCGAGCCGCATCACCTCCATGCGCGCCTTGATCTGGGCGATGAACGGCAGGAACAGGGCGCGGTTCAGGCCGCCCTTGTAGAGATCGTCAGGATCGACGTTTGAGGTCGCCACCACCACGGTGCCAAGCTCGAACAGCCGCTCGAACAGCCGCCCGAGGATCATCGCGTCGGCGATGTCGGTGACGTGGAACTCGTCGAAGCAGAGCAGCCACGCCTCGTCGAACACGGTCTGCGCCGTCAGCCGCACCGGGTCGGTATCGTCGGCGATCTCGCCGCGCGCGATCTGCTGGCGGAAACCGTGGATGCGCTCGTGCACATCGGCCATGAATTCGTGGAAATGGGCGCGGCGCTTGTGCGTCACGGCGCTGTTCTGGAAAAACAGGTCCATCAGCATGGTCTTGCCGCGGCCGACCAGGCCGTGGACGTAAAGACCGCGCGGCGCCTCGCGGCGATCCTTGCCGTTGGCGAACAGCCGCTTGAGCAGGCCGCCCTTGCGCCGCACCGGCTTGTAATCGACCAGCCGCGCCTCCAGCGCGCCGAGCCGCTCGACGGCGCGCGCCTGCGCGGCGTCGGCGTCGATGGCGCCGGACGAGACGAGCTTCTGATAGCGAGACTGCAACGGGGCGGGGGATTTCGGCATCGCGCTCTCTTACGGCGCAACGCCGGGCAAAATGCAAGCCATCAATGAGACGGGGCGCGCGCGGGGCCGCTACGCGCTCAATGCATAGGCGTCCTCGACGATATAGGGGCCGCCGCCGACCGAATCCCGCGAGGAGAACAGCACGAAGCGCGAGGCGATGAAGGTGCAGGGCGGGAAATAGCCGCGCACCGCGAGATATTCGGCGACATCCTGATTGGTCGCCCGGCGCAGCCGCGCCAGCGTCACATGGGGCGTGAATTTGCGCCCTTCCGGCTCCAGCCCGACGCGACGGATCAGCCAGTCCACCTCCGCCTGCAGTTCCATCAGCGGCTTGGTCGGGGCGACCTGGGCGATGATGGCGCGCGGCTGGCGGCCGCCGAAACTGGTGAGCCCCTTCACCGTCACCTCGAACGGCCGGCGGTTGACGCGGTTGAGCGTCGAGGCGATCTCGTTGGCGGCAACGAAATCGATGTCGCCGATGAAGCGCAGCGTGACGTGATAATTCTCGGGATCGATCCAGCGGGCGCCCGGCAATCCGCCTCGCAGGCCGGCCAGGGAGCGACCAATCTCGACTGGAATTTCCAGCCCGGCGAACAAACGCGGCATGGCCACACCTCCACCCTGAGGCCGGGCGACGAATCACCCGCATCCAAATCTAACGCAGCCCCATGACACTGCGAAGCGGCACCCGAATGGCGGGGGATAACCTCAGCGCGCGGCGGAGCCGGCCGCCGCCCGGCGCGCGTCGCCGACGCCGCGCAGAAAGGCCTCGACCGTCGGCAGAATGCGCGCGACGATGACGTCGACGCCCGCCGCGGTCGGATGAATCCCGTCGCGCTGGTTGAGCTTGTCCTCGCCCGCAACGCCGTCGAGAAAAAACGGATAGAGCGGCACCTCGTGAGCCTTCGCCAGTTCCGGATAGATGCGGTCGAACCGCGCGGTGTAGTCGGGGCCGAAATTGCGCCCGGCATACATGCCCGCCAGCAGCACCGCGACATTGCGCGCCTTGAGACGCTTGAGGATCTCGTCGAGCGCCGCGCGTGTGACGTCGGGATCGATGCCGCGCAGCGCATCGTTGGCGCCGAGTTCGAGAATCACCGCGTCCGTTCCCTCCGGCACCGACCAGTCGAGCCGGTCGCGGCCGCCGGAGGCGGTGTCGCCGGACACGCCGGCATTCACGATCTCGGCATCGACGCCCTTCGCTTTCAGCGCCGCCTGCAGCCGCGCCGGAAAAGCGGCCGATGCCGGCAGCCCGTAGCCCGCGGTGAGCGAATCCCCAAGCGCCACAACCTTCAACGCAGCCGCCGCGGGTTCGGCCGAAGCGATGCGCGGCAGGCCGCCCATACCGGCCGCGGCCAGCCAGCCGCCCGCCAGCGCGACGACATGCCGGCGCGACACCCCCTCGACCGGGCGCTGCGATCTCCCATATGACCCGTGCATGGACAGTCTCACACGATCTCCTTCCGGCCCCGCCACCCCGCCCGCCATCGAACTCGACGGGATCGAGCTTGCGCTCGGCGCCGGCGCGGCGCGGGTGCACATTCTCAAGCATATCAGCCTGCGCATCGCCGCCGGCGAGGCCGTCAGCCTGACCGGGCCGTCGGGCTCGGGCAAATCGACGCTGCTGATGGTGATGGCCGGACTGGAACGTCCCGACAGCGGACAGGTGGTGGTGAACGGCGCGGCATTCAATGCGATGAGCGAAGACGATCTGGCGCGCTTCCGCGGCAAATCGGTCGGCATCGTGTTCCAGTCCTTTCATCTGATCCCGACCATGACGGCGCTGGAGAACGTCGCGGTGCCGCTGGAACTCGCCGGCCGCGCCGACGCCTTCGAACGCGCCGCCCATGAACTTTCCGGCGTCGGCCTCGGCGAGCGGCTGCATCACTATCCGGCGCAGCTCTCCGGCGGCGAACAGCAGCGCGTCGCGCTCGCCCGCGCGCTCGCGCCCGATCCGGCCGTGCTGCTGGCCGACGAGCCGACCGGCAATCTCGACGAGGCGACCGGCCAGCAGATCATCGAACTGATGTTCGCCCAGCAGGCCGCGCGCGGCATGACGCTGGTGCTGGTCACGCATGACGACACGCTGGCGCATCGCTGCGACCGCGTCGTCCGGCTGCGCTCGGGCCGGCTCGATCAGGAGTATGGCGCGCAGGCCGGCGCGGGTGCGGCGTCATGAGCACCGCCCATCGCGTGAAGCTCGCAACGCGCCTCGCCTGGCGCGAATTGCGTGGCGGCCTGCGCGGCTTCTATGTGTTCATCGCCTGCATCGCGCTCGGCGTGATGGCGATCGCCGGTGTCGGCTCGCTCGCCGCCAGCCTCGGCGACGGACTGGCGCAGCAGGGCCGCACGCTGCTCGGCGGCGATATCGCCTTCTCGCTGTTCCAGCGCGAGGCGACCGCGCAGGAGCAGGCGTTCCTCACCGCGCATGGGCGCGTATCGGTGGCCGCGACGCTGCGCAGCATGGCCCGCGCCGGCGAGGCAACCCCGGCGCTGGTCGAGATCAAGGCGGTCGATGACGCCTATCCGATGCTCGGCGATGTCGCGCTTGCACCGGCGATCGGCGTGCGCGAGGCGCTGTCCGAACGCGACGGCGCGCATGGCGCGGCAGTCGATCCGACGCTGCTGGCGCGGCTCGACCTCAAGCCGGGCGACCGCATCACCATCGGCACGGCGAGTTTCGTCGTTCGCGCGAGCCTTGACGCCGAACCCGACAAGCTCGCGGGCGGCATCGGCTTCGGTCCGCGCGTGCTGATGAGCATTGAGGGCCTGCGCGCGAGCGGCCTGATCCAGCCCGGCAGCCTGGTGCGCTGGACCTATCGCGTGAAGCTCGCCGTCAACAGCGCCGACGACCGCGCTGCGCAGGCGCTGGAAACCGAAGCGCGCGCCGCGTTTCCCGAAGCCGGCTGGGACATCCGCAGCCGCGCCAACGCCTCGCCGCAGCTTGAGCGCACCATCAACCGCTTCACCCAGTTTCTGACGCTGGTCGGGCTCGCAGCCCTGCTGGTCGGCGGGGTCGGCGTCGCCAATGCGGTGCGCAGCCATGTCGAGCGACGGCGCGACGTCATCGCCACCTTCAAGGCGGTCGGCGCGCAGGGCGGCGACGTGTTCGCGATCTATCTCGTCCAGGTGATCGCGCTGGCATCGATCGGCGCCGTCATCGGCCTTGCCGCCGGCGCGGCGATTCCGTTCGTCGTGGCAGCCATCTTCGGCGCGATGCTGCCGCTGCCGGTGACGCCCGCGCTGCATCCCGGCGAATTGGCGCTGGCCTTCGTTTACGGCTTGTTAACCGCGCTCGCCTTCGGGCTGTGGCCGCTCGCGCGCGTGCGCGACGTGCCGGTGGCGGCGCTGTTCCGCGATACCGTGGCGCACCGCACCCGCTGGCCCCGCGCCCGTGATCTGGTCCTGACCGCGGCGGTGGTCGCGCTTCTGATCGCGGTCGCCATTGGCCTCGCCTATGACCGCCGCATCGCCATCATCTTCGTCGCGGCCTCGGCGGCGACGCTGGTGGCGCTGCGCGGCGTCGCCTGGCTGGTGATGGCCGTGGCCCGCGCCATGCCGCGCGCCCATAACACCGTGCTGCGGCTCGCGGTCGCCAACATCCATCGTCCCGGCGCGCTGACGCCCTCGGTCGTGCTGTCGCTCGGGCTCGGCCTCGCCACCCTCGTCACCATCACCCAGATCGACGGCAATCTGCGCCGCCAGTTCCTCGCCTCGCTGCCGGACAACGCGCCCTCGTTCTACTTCCTCGATATTCCGTCGGGCGAAGCGGCGCGCTTCATGAGCTTCCTCGACGGCCGCACCGCCGACGCCAGCCTTGAGGAAGTGCCGATGCTGCGCGGCCGCATCACCGCCGCGCGCGGCGTGCGCGCCGAGGACCTCAAGCCCACCGCCGAGACCGAATGGGTGCTGCAGAGCGACCGCGGCCTGAGCTACACCAGCGAGGTGCCGCACGGCTCGCGCGTGGTCGAAGGCGTATGGTGGCCCGCCGACTACAAGGGACCGCCGCTGGTCTCGCTGGAAAAGCGAATCGCCGACGGCCTCGGCCTCAGGCTCGGCGACGACATCACCGTCAACGTGCTCGGCCGCGACATCACCGCGCGCATCGCCAATCTGCGCAGCGTCGACTGGCAGAGCCTCGGCATCAATTTCGTGCTGGTGTTCACGCCGAACGCCTTCGCCGGCGCGCCGCATACCCACATCGCCACGCTGACGCAGCAAGCGGCCTCCAGCCCGGCCCGCGAGGCGGAGTTGGTCAAGGCGGTTGCCGACGCCTTCCCGATGGTGACGGTGGTGCGCGTGCGCGAGGCGCTGGAAGCGGTCGGCGGCGTCGTCACCAAGCTGACGCTGGCCGTTCGCGGCGCCAGCACGGTGACGCTGCTCGCGGCGCTGCTCGTGCTCGGCGGCGCGCTCGCCGCCGGCCATCGCCAGCGTCTCTATGACGCGGTGATCCTCAAGACGCTCGGCGCGACGCGGGCGCGGCTGCTCGGCGCCTACGCGCTGGAATATCTGCTGGCGGGGCTCGCCACCGCCCTGCTCGGCGTCGTCGCCGGCTCGGTCGCGGCCTGGCTGATCGTCACCGAACTGATGCGCCTGAGCTTCGTCTGGCAGGCGGGAACCGCCGTCGCGGTCGCGGGTGGCGCGCTCGCGGTGACGATCGCGCTCGGGCTGATCGGCACGATGCGGGCGCTGAACCACAAACCTGCGCCCATCCTGCGCAACTTATGACAATATGTAGCAGCAAGACCTTGGTCTTTTGCGACATTCAGCCGCGCGGGGGAGCTTGCGGCAGTTGTGATAGTTTCCCACATGCTCCTCGGGCCAGAAACCGGACCAATGACATAAAGTAGGTGTCTCCTGCTGCCGGGATTTGGAATAGGTTCGCCCCGGTGGCGCCCCATGCAGGCGCCTAGCCGGACAAACAACGGGATTTCGACCATGTCGGACTTGGACCGAAACTACGCCTCGCCGTTTGGCCAGGCCACCACGCGCGCGGATGCCGCGGCCGTCGACGCCGGTCTGCGCGCCTATATGCTGAAGATCTACAACTACATGTCGATCGGCCTGGCCATCACCGGCTTCGCCGCGCTCGGCGTGTATATGGCCGCCGTCACCGGCGATGCCTCGGGCGCCGCCGCCCGCATCGGCGCCAACACCTATCTCACCTCGTTCGGCTACGCGATGTTCGTGAGCCCGTTGAAGTGGGCCTTCATCCTCGCGCCGCTGGTGATGGTGTTCGTCATCTCGTTCGGCATCCAGCGCCTCAAGCCCGCCACCGCCCAGATGCTGTTCTGGGTGTTCTCGGCCTTGATGGGCATTTCGCTGTCGTCGATCTTCCTCGTCTACACCCACACCTCGATCGTGCGGGTGTTCTTCATCACCGCGGCGACGTTCGGCGCGCTCAGCCTCTACGGCTACACCACCAAGCGCGACATGAGCGGCATGGGCTCGTTCCTGCTGATGGGCCTGTTCGGCGTCATCATCGCGAGCCTCGTGAACCTGTTCCTCGCCTCGTCGATGCTGCAGTTCGTCGTGTCGGTGGTCGGCGTGCTGGTGTTCGCGGGCCTCACCGCCTGGGACACGCAGCGGCTGAAGAACGACTACATCTACGGTTACGCCAGCGCAGGCGGCGAAGTGGCGGAGCGGGCGGCGATCACCGGCGCGCTGTCGCTCTACCTCAACTTCATCAACCTGTTCACGCTGCTGCTGCAATTGCTCGGCCAGCGCGAGTAACACGGCGCGACGGGCCGAACCGGCAGCGTCACATCAAAACCCCGGCCCGCGCGGCCGGGGTTTTTTCATGGGCCGCTTTTCTTTTACCCGCGCAGCGCTCATGCTTGAGCCCATGCCTGACGCGCCCTCGACTGCCGCGCCGCCCGCCGGTCTCGTGATCCGTCCCTGCACGGGCGACGATCTCGACGCCATCACCGCGATCTATGCGGACGCGGTGCGAACCGGCACCGCCACTTTCGAGCTGGAGCCGCCCGACCGCGCCGAGATGGCGCGGCGC
>JBEBWH010000154.1:0-7536 GCA_040392305.1 Bradyrhizobium sp.
CCGACAAGCTGCGGCTGGGCGAATGGGTGATCGCGATCGGCAATCCGTTCAGCCTTGGCGGCACGGTGACGGCCGGCATCGTCTCGGCGCGTAACCGCGACATCAATTCCGGACCTTACGATAACTACATCCAGACCGACGCCGCCATCAATCGCGGCAATTCCGGCGGCCCGATGTTCAACCTCAATGGCGAGGTGGTCGGCGTTAACACCGCGATCATTTCGCCCTCGGGCGGTTCGATCGGCATCGGCTTCGCGGTGCCGTCGAAGACGGTGGTGAGCGTGGTCGATCAGCTGCGCCAGTTCGGCGAGACGCGCCGCGGCTGGCTCGGCGTGCGCATCCAGCAGGTCACCGACGAGATCGCCGAAAGCCTCGAGATCAAGCCGGCGCGCGGCGCGCTGATCGCCGGCGTCGATGACAAGGGGCCGGCCAAGCCCGCAGGTATCGAGCCCGGCGACGTCGTCGTGAAGTTCGACGGCAAGGACATCAAGGAGATGAAGGACCTGCCGCGCGCGGTCGCCGATACGGCGGTCGGCAAGGAGGTCGATGTCGTCGTCATCCGCAAGGGCAAGGAAGTCACCAAGCAGGTCAAGCTCGGCCGGCTGGAAGACGGCGAGAAGCTGATCGAGGCCTCGGCCAAGAGTTCGACGCCGGAACTGGCCGACAAGGCGCCGGCGCAGAAAGCGCTGGGGCTCGATCTGGCGGCCCTGAGCAAGGAGAGCCGGGCGCGGTTCAAGATCAAGGACAGCGTCAAGGGCGTGCTGATCACCGATGTCGATGGCGGTTCGGATGCGGCCGAGAAGCGGCTCAGCGCCGGTGACGTCATCGTCGAGGTGGCCCGCGACGCCGTCAGCAGCGCGGCCGACGTCAAGAAGCGCGTCGATCAGCTCAAGAAGGAAGGCAAGAAGTCGGTCCTGCTGCTGATTTCCAATGCCGAGGGCGAGTTGCGGTTCGTCGCCGTCAGCCTGCAGTGACGCCTGACGCATCGTGAAGACAAACGGGCCGCGTGCTGCGGCCCGTTTTTTTGTGTGGCGCGTCAGCGCAGGCCGCGGCCGGTCGTGGTCCCGATCGAGATGCTGCCGCCGACGCGGACGCAGGTGCTCGAGCCTTCCAGCCGGACGAAGCCGGGGCCGAATTCGGCGCAGGAGGCGACCGGCTTCGGCGTTGCGATGGGCGGGGCGGGTTTCGTCGTGCGCGGCGGCGTCTTGGTCGCCTGCGCAGCCGCAGCGGCGGGGAGCATCAGCGCGACGATGGCGCAAGCGGCAAGTCTGAGCATCGAGCGGCGGCCTTTCCCGAAGCGTGGTAGCATGGTCGAGCGGCAACGATCCGTGCACTTGATCGTTGTTGCAAGGATAATCGGACGGATCGCACCATGCCGGAGCTGCGGGGCATTCTTGAGACCGCCATCTATGTCGACGATCTGGCGCGCGCCCGCACCTTCTACGAGGAGGTGATGGGGCTGCGGACCATGCACAGCGACGGCCGGATGGCGGCCTATGATGCAGGCCCGCGCAGCGCCTTCCTCGTGTTCAGGCGCGGCGCATCCAGTCATCGCACGCAACTGCCGGGCGGCGGCATTCCGGCCCATGACGGCCAGGGGCCGCTGCATTTCGCCTTCGCGATCGACCATGCCGCGCTGCCGCAGTGGGAGGCGCATCTGGCGCGCCATCAGGTCGCCATCGAGGATCGCGTGCATTGGCCGCGCGGCGGCGCCAGCATTTATTTCCGCGATCCCGACGGCCACCTCGTCGAGCTGGCGACGCAGGGGCTGTGGCCGAACTATTGACGCTCGCGCGCCGTTCAGTGCGCTGTCGGCGTTTCCCGCGGCGGCAGGTCGTGGGGCTTGGCCTCACGCGCTGGCTCGTCGAAGCCGTAGCGGCTGCTGTAGAACACCAGCGCCATCAGCGCGATGCCGATGGCCAGCGAAAAGACGATGCCGAGCGTCATGGCGATGTAGCCATGGGTCGAAACCTCGACATCCGCCGTAGCGGTCGCGCCTTCATAGACGAACCAGCCGGTGCCGCCGAGCAGCAGGGCCAGAAATACAACGAGCAATATGGTGCCGATACGCATGGGATACCTCCTCCGTCAGGAGCGGACGTCTGGCGCGCAAGATTTTTAGCACAAAACAAGCATTTTGAAAGTATGTTTTGAGCCTTCGCCATCGGTCTTTGGCATTGTTCGCAATCGCCCAACGTTGCATTTTCGCAAACAGCAGACGCGCTGTCTGCCGCGGTCGTCAGACCCATCTCGCATTGATGTGATCGCTCCGGTTCCCCTTTCGCGGTCTTGTCACGGCCCGGACATACGGACGCCCGGCGGCGCTGCATAGACTTTGGCATAACGCCCGCGGCGGGCCTTAAGTTCGGGGCCGCCAGCCCGCCCCGGGACCGCAGACCGGAGGAGAGCGTGCGTATGTCCAGGATCGAACCGGTGAATTTCGGCCCGGAGCTTGTCGCCCTGATGAAACAGGCACTTGAGCGGGCCGCACGGGATGTCGGGCCGAGCCCGGCCACCAAGGCGAAGATGGCCGAACGGATCGTACGGACCGTGGCCGGCGGCGCCACCGGCTACGGCACGCTGGTCGCGGTGGCGATCGACGAGGGGCGCACGCCGGCGGCGTGAGGGGTCATGCCTCGTAGGAGGCGATCTCGACCAGACTGCCATCCGGGTCGCGACAATAGACCGAGCGCAGGGTGCCGCGCGCGCCCTGCCGGTTGACCGGCCCTTCCACGACCGCGACGCCGCAGGCCCGCAGATGCGCCACCACCGCTTCGGGCGTGGCCGTTGTCAGAAAACACATGTCGTCGCTGCCCGCCGCCGCGCGGTCGGCGGTGAACCAGTCGGCGGCGTCGGCGGCAAGCGGCCGCAGATTGATCTTTTGCGGGCCGATCCGCAGCGAAGTGCGGATCGCGCGGCCGTGGCCGGGATCGAACTCATGCAGTTCCGCGCCGAGCACGCGGGCATACCATTGTGCCGAGCGCGCGAGATCGCTCACATTGATGACGATGTGATCGATTCCGGTGATGGTGACGGCGTCCGGCGTCCGGGAACGGGGCATCAGCGGCCTCCCTGGTGGGTGGGCGATAAATGCGGGTTATTGTCGTGGTGACAGATCGTCAAGGTTCGTCGCGTAGAGATGCGAGGGGGCAGGGCTTGCGATTCTGACGGTTGGGATACGGGATGATGCAGATGACGCGCCCGGCAGGGCGTCTGGCGATGGCGATGATGGGGGCGCTTGTGCTCGGGAGCGCCGGCGGCGGCATCGATCGCGCCGCGGCGCAGACGCCGGCCGCGGTCGCCGCCTATCAGCAGCAGCTCAAGATCTATCAGCAGGCGCGCCGCGCCTTCGACGCCGAGGCGGAAGCCTATTGGAGCGCCGTCGCCGCGAAGCGGCGGCTGCGTTTCGCCAAGCGCCGCGAAGGCCGTGTCATCGCTCTCGAGGATTACGTGCTGGCGCAGCCGCCGGTCTATACCGGGCCGAAGCGACCGGTGGATCCGTTCCCGGATCGCGATACGCCCTCCGTTCGCCCCAAGCCGCTTCCGGTCGTGGCCGATTTTCTCAAGGCGGCGGCCGAGCATTATCAGTTCAGGCCGCAGCGGCCCGCGAGCGAGATCGAGTTCAAGCGCGCCTATGCCCGCGCCGCAGCCTCCGCCGGGCTCACGCGCGAGCAGGCGGTGCGCGTCTACGCCTTCGAGACCGGGGGCAACGGCGAGCACGATCTACAATCCGGCCTCAGCAAGGCCCGGCCCGGCTCGCGCGCCATCTCCACCGCGCTCGGCTACAATCAGTTGCTGACGGTCAACAGCGTCAACCTGATGGCGGAGCAGGGGCCGCATATCATCACCGTGCTGACGCAGCGCGCCGCGCGCATGCAGGGGCCGGCCCGCAAGGAGCTGGAGCGCAAAATCGCCGTGCTCAGGCGGATGGTCGCGACCGCGCGTTCGGTGCCGGGTGTATGGAGCGAGCAGCAGAAGCTGGCCGCGACGCCGGCCGGCTGGGGCATTCACGCCATGGTGCTCGATGTCGATGTCGGGCCGCTGCTGCAAACCCACAAGCTTCTGACATCTGTGGTGTTCGCCTCCCGCAAGGGCTTCAAGCGGCCCTTGAGCGCGGCCGAGCTGGAGATGATGAACCTGACCGGCGACGGCAACGGCTTCGATATGGTGACGATGCCGCTGGCGATGCGCGAACAGGTGCCGACGTCCAATTTCTTCCTGCGCGGCGGCTATGAACGTAACCCCGTCGCGATCCGTCACAACACGGTGGCGAAGCTGCTCGCCGTGACCAATGCGCGGATGGACAGCGCAAGCCAGCGCCCCGGCGCGCGCGAACTTGCCGCCGCGTTCTCCTCGACGCTGTCGGCGAACTGAACCGGCCCGGACATCAGCTCGGGCCGAACATGAAGCCGCCGTCCTTTTCGAGGAACGCGCCGCTGCGCATGTAAAGCTGGCCGTTGGCGCCGATGAAGAACAGCGTGTTTTTCGGCACCTTCTTGGCGCCCTTCAGCAGCAGCGCGGCGTTGTTGGTGCCCATCTTGTACATGAACAGCTTGCCGTTGGAGACGAAGCCGTAACCGACATCGGGCTTCAGCTCCCATGGGGTCGGTCCGGTTGCGTTCTGGGCGGCGGCGGGGCACGCAACGGAAATCAGCAGCGTGGCGGCCGCCGCAATGAAGGTCGCAGGCAATTTCGTCATGACTTCTGCTCCGGATCGTCGCGGGCCGTCGCGCGATCGCAGGTGACTGGATCGGGCGGCCCGGTCGCGCCACACTAGCGCCTCGCCCCGCCGATGCAGGTAAAAAAATCGAGCGGCGCGGCGGACGGCGCTTCCGGCGCGAGGCCGGCCGCGATGCTCTGCGGGAAGCGACCATTTATTCGATAGCGCTTCCCGATTATGGTGCGCGTCGCCGCCATCGGCCATCGAGGATTCGCGGATGATCGCTCTCAGGATATCTCCAGCGCTCGCAGGTTTCGCCATTGCGCTGTCGCTGTCGCAGCCGGCCCTCGCCGAGACGTTCAAGCTCGGCAACAATCAGCGCATCGCCTGCAGCAGGGGGCTCAGCGCGGGCAAGCTCGCGACCTCCACCTGCCGGTCCTACGCCTATGTGTTCAACACCAAAACGTCCGAATATTACCGCTGCACCGTTACCCTGGCGCTGACCCGCGACAACCGGGAGGTGATCAACGTGCAGACCGACGGCGGCTGCATCAGGAAGCCGCGAATCTTCCCCGACGATTCCGAATACACATTCGAGGCGACCGAAACCGAGCCGCCGAACACCAATGCGTTTTTCGGCCCCGGCGGCTACGCGGTATGGGCGAGCGACAACAGGCAACCCAAGGTGCGGGGCTGCATCATCGTCAATTCCGGCCTCGGCTCGGAAGTGTCGAAGTGCCTCGACATGACATTCGAGCAATCTCCATGACGCGAAGAATCCGACCCGCCCGGCTGTGCCGGTCGTGGCTGTTCGTCGAAGGCGCGAACGAGACCGCCATCGACGCGGCGACGCATTGCGACGCCGACGTGCTGATCCACGAGCTTGAGGATTTCACGCCGCCGCAGCTGCGCCCGAAGGCGCGGGCGTTGGCGCCGGACGTCTATGAGCGCTGGCGGCAGGCCGGCCGCGTCGTCGCGGTGCGCGTCAATCCGCTCGATGGCGACGGCATGGACGATCTTGCCGCGGTGATGCGCGGCCGGCCCGATATCGTCGCGCTGCCGAAGGTGGCGGAGCCTGCGCATGTGGTGCGGTTGGCCGAAGCCGTCGCCCGGTTCGAGCGCGACTACGGCATTCCCGAGGGAGCGACCGCGCTGTTGCCGAACATCGAATTTGCCCGTGGTCTGGTGCAGACGATGGCGATCGCGACGGTCTCGCCGCGCGTCGTCGGCTGCCTGATGGCCTCGGAGGACCTCGCCGCCGATCTTGGCGCCGAGCGCGGGCCGGACGGCGCTGAGCTGACCTATGCGCGCCAGCGCTTTCTGGTGGAATGCGTCGCGGCGGGCAGCGTTGCGGTGGACTGCCCCTACACCTGGAGCGACGCCGAAGGCGTCGAGCGCGATACCCGCTGGGCGCGCAGGCTTGGCTATCTCGCGAAAAGCCTCGTTGCGCCGGACCACGCGGCGGTGGTGAACGCGGTGCTGACGCCGCAGGCGGCGGAGCTTGAAGCGGCGCGCGAAACCGTCGCCGTGTTCGAGGCGGCGCGGGCCAAAGGCGAAGCGCGGGCGCATCGCGCCGATGGGGCGCTGGTGGAAATTCCGGCCTATTTCACCGCGCAGCGGATGATCCGGCGCGCCGCCGATCTCGCCGAGGCCGGCGGCCTGTCCTGATCTTCCGCTTGAAACAAAGGCCGCGATCGGTGGATCGCGGCCTTGTCATGTAAGGAGAGAACCGGACGGCGCGTCAGTTGCCGATGCCCTTTTCCTTGAAGTATTTGAGCGCGCCGGGGTGGAACGGCACCGGTGAGCGGGCCTGCACCTGGTTCTCGAGATTGAAGCTGTTGGCTTCCTTGTGGACCGCGACGAGGTCGGCCTTCTTCTCCACCAGCGTCTTGACGATGGCGTAGGCGTCCGCGTCGCTCATCTTGCTGCCGGTGACGACGATGTTCCAGACCTCGGCGTTCTTGTTGTCCTTGTCGTAGCCCGGATAGGTGCCGGCGGGGATCGTGCCGGCGCTGTAGAGGTCGCCGTATTTCGCGTTCATCTTGGCGACCACCTCGCTGTGGTCGACGAGCTTGATTTTCAAGCCCGGTGTCGCGGCGAGGTCGGTCACTGCCGCGGTCGGCAGGCCGCCGACCCAGAAGAACGCATCGATCTTGCCATCCTTGACGGCGTTGACCGATTCGGCGACGCCGAGGCGCTCGCGCGTCATGTCCTTGTCCTTGTCGAGGCCGCCCGCTTCGATGACGCGGAACGCCATCACCTCGGTGGCGCTGCCGGGCGAGCCGGTCGAGACGCGCTTGCCCTTGAGGTCGGAGAGCTTCTCGATGCCTTTGCCCTCGACCGTGACGACGTGCATGCGGTTCGGATAGACCACGAGCAGCGTCTGCAACGGCACCTTGCCGCTGGTGAACTTGCCCTCTCCCCGCAGCGCGTCCTGCGCCGCGTCGGCCATGGTGAAGCCGAGTTCGCTCTGGCCCGAGGCGATCAGCTTGAGGTTGTCGACCGAGCCGCCGGTCACTTCGGCGGTAGCCTGCACGTTCGGCAGGTTCTTCGACAGCACGTTGGCGATGGCGCCGCCGAGCGGATAGTAGACGCCGCCGGTGCCGCCGGTGCCGATCGCGATGGTCTTCTGCTGGGCGTCGGCCGCCCCCGGCGCCATCAGCCCTCCGGCGAGGGTGACGGCGAGCGCCAGGGCAGTTGTCTTGAGTTTGGTCAGCATGCGTTTCTCCCTTGAAATCACGATGTCACCGCCGCTTGTCTCGGCGTTCGTGTCTTGGCTTGCCACAGCAGGACACCCAGTCCGATGAGGAGACCTGGCAGGTAGGTGTAGCCGATGTCGCGCCCTATGATTGCTTCAACGAGCGCTTCGATCAAGC
>JBEBWH010000155.1:0-7508 GCA_040392305.1 Bradyrhizobium sp.
TGCTTCGAGGCCGGCATCGTGTTTGTCGGCCCCACTGCCGCCATGATGACGGCGATGGGCTCGAAGTCGGGCTCCAAGCAGTTGATGGAAAAGGCCGGCGTGCCGCTCGTGCCGGGCTATCACGGCGAGGCGCAGGACGACGCGACCTTGCGAGAGGCCGCCGACAAGATCGGCTATCCGGTGCTGGTGAAAGCCTCGGCCGGCGGCGGCGGGCGCGGCATGCGCATCGTGCGCAAGGCGGGCGAACTTGCGGACGCCATCGTCAGCGCCAAGCGCGAGGCCAAGGCGGCGTTCGGCGACGACCACATGCTGATCGAGAAGTATGTCGATAACCCGCGCCATATCGAGGTGCAGGTGATCGGCGACAGCCACGGCAATCTCGTGTCGCTGTTCGAGCGCGAATGCACCTTGCAGCGCCGCCATCAGAAGGTGGTGGAGGAAGCGCCGTCGCCGACGCTTGACGCCGCGCAACGCGAGACGATCTGCGCCGCCGCGCGCAAGGCGGCCGGTGCGGTGAACTATGTCGGCGCGGGCACGGTGGAGTTCGTCTCCGATGGCAAGGACGTGTTCTTCATCGAGATGAACACGCGGCTGCAGGTCGAGCATCCCGTCACCGAACTGATCGCCGGCGTCGATCTTGTCGAATGGCAGTTGCGCGTCGCCTTCGGCGAAAAACTGCCGCTGAAGCAGGACGAGATCGCGCTGAACGGCCATGCGGTCGAGGTGCGTGTCTACGCGGAAAACCCCGACAAAAATTTCATGCCGTCGGTCGGTCGCATCACGACGTGGCGCACGCCGCCGGAGGGCGACGGCCTGCGCATCGACACCGGCTATCGCAAGGGCAGCGCGGTGACGCCCTATTACGACGCGATGCTGGCCAAGGTCATCGCCTGGGGCACGACGCGCGATGCGGCGCTGGCGCGGCTGACGCGCGGCCTCAACGAGACCGACGTGCGCGGCGTCGTCACCAACATTCCGTTCCTCACCGCGCTGGTCACGCATGAAGCGGTGCGCGCCAACGCCATCGACACCGGCTTCATCGAGCGCGAGCTTGCGCGCCTGACGCCGCCCGCGCCCGCGCCGGGCGACGTTGAACTGGCCGCCGCCGTTGCCGCGATCATCGCGGCCGAGCAGCAGGCGCAAGGTGTGGCGGCATCGTCGCCATGGCTGACCGGCGGCTGGATGCCGGTCGGGCAGCGCAGCCGGACGTTCGTGTTCCGGCATGGACACGACGAGCACAAGGTGCTGCGGCGCTATGGTCCGGCGTCTGCGACGCTTGAGATTGGCGGGCGGCAATTGCCGTTCGCCGTTGCCGCGCGCGCGGATGGCGGCATCGACGTGACGCTGGGCGAAATGAAGACCGGCGTCAGCGCCGTGATCGAGGGGCGGCAGATCTATCTGCGCACGCGCAACGGTCGCTTCGAGCTGCACTGGAACGATCCGTTCGGCGTCGAGGAGGAGGAGAGCGCCGGACAGGACCGCATCGTCGCGCCGCTGCCCGGCACCGTGGTGGCGCTGCTCGCGCAGGAAGGCGCGGTGTTGGAGAAGGGCGACGCCATCCTCACATTGGAAGTGATGAAGATGGAGCAGACCCTGCGCGCGCCGTTCGCCGGCACCTTGAAGCAGCTCAAATGCAAGGTCGGCGATATCGTGCAGGAAGGCGTCGAGCTGGCCGAGATCGAGGCGGCCGAGGCTTGAAGCCTGCCGGATGAAAGAGGCCCCCATGAGCGACAGCGTGCGCATTGTCGAAGTCGGCCCGCGCGACGGTTTGCAGAACGAGAAGACCCCGATCTCGGTTGAGGATCGCGTCGCCTTCGTCGAGGCGCTGGTCGCGGCTGGCTGCGATATTGTCGAGGTCGGCAGCTTTGTTTCGCCGAAGGCCGTGCCGCAGATGGCGAATTCCGATGCGGTGCTGCGCGCCGTCGATCACCATGCGGCCTGCGAGTTTCATGTGCTGGTGCCGAACGAGAAGGGCTATGACGCCGCGCGCGCGGCCGGCGCGAAAGTGATCGCGGTGTTCGCCTCGGCGTCCGAAGGGTTCTCGCGCGCCAACATCAATTGCTCGGTGGCGGAATCGATTGAGCGCTTCAAGCCGGTGCTGGCGCGCGCCAAGGCCGATGGCGTGAAAGTGCGCGGCTATATTTCCTGCGTGCTCGGCTGTCCGTTCGACGGCGATGTCGCGCCGGCGGCTGTCGTGCGCGTGGCGGACGCGCTGTGGCGCGAGGGCTGCTACGAGGTGTCGCTCGGCGACACCATCGGCGTCGGCACCGCGACCAGGGCGCGCGAACTGCTGCGCGCCGTCGCCGGGGTGGTGCCGATGCAGAATATCGGCATGCATTTCCACGACACCTACGGCCAGGCGCTGGCCAATCTCTATGCCGGGCTGGAGGAGGGCGCGCGCGTGATCGACGCCGCCGCCGGCGGTCTCGGCGGCTGCCCGTATGCGCCGGGCGCGACCGGCAACGTCGCGACCGAGGATGTCGTCTATATGCTCGACGGCATGGGCGTGAAGACCGGGATCGATCTTGCGAGACTGGCGGCGGCGGCGCGCGATGTCTGTGCCCGTATCGGCCGGGTGCCGGTCAGCCGCGTCAACACCGCGCTGACGTCGAAGCAGCGCCGCGCCGCGTCGTAAGGCTTGCGATATCTTCGCGGCACGAGCGCTACGCGTGTTTGCGAGTGCCGTGATTACGTCTGCGTTATTTCGATAGCCGGCGCTTCGGCGTCACGTAACGTGCGGTGCGCGCCGCGGCGGCAACAAGGTCGCCCCTGATGATCTCAATGACCGCGCTGGTCGCTGCCGACAGCACGCGCCGGTCGTCATGCACGGCCGCGATTGCGCGGGAGATGCCTGGCGCGGCGAACAGGCGCCCCGATATTCGCCCGGACGCCAGCATCTGCGCCAGCGCGATGCTGGGCAGGACCGTGACGAGATCGGTGGTAGCGACCACTTCGGCGATCGCATGCAGCGTATCGACTTCGAGCTTCGGCTTGAGCTCGATGCCGACCTCGGCCGCCCGGTTGTCGAGGATCAGCCGCAGCCCGTGGCGCTTCGATGGCGTGACGAGATTGTAGCGCGCGACGTCCTCGAAACGCAGCCGCTTCGGGGGCACGATGCCGCTTCCCGCGCGATAGGCGAACACCATTTCTTCTTCGAGCAGCGTGGTTGATGACAGCGCCAGCTTGTGGCGCGGCACGTTGACCAGCGCGGCGTCGATCTCGCCGGTCGTCACCCAGTCGAGCAGCACCTCGGTATAGCCTTCGCAGACCGATAGCTGCACATCCGGGAACTGCTTTGCGACCTTTGCCGAAAAGCTCGCCACCGTGGTCTGCGCCACGGACGTGATGAGGCCGATCCTGACGCGGCCCGAGATGCGGCCGTCGAGCCGGGCCATTTCGTCCGCGGCGCGGTCGGCGTCGCGCACGATGGGGGCGACGAGTTGCACCAGCGTCGCACCGGCCGGTGTCAGCGAGACGCCGTGGCGGGTCCGGTTGAACAGCTTCCTGCCGAACTCCGCTTCGAGCCTGGCGATCTGCATGCTGAGCGCAGGCTGGACGATGTGGAGCCGCCGCGCGGCGCGCGTGACGTGACCTTCCTCCGCGAGGCAGAGCAGGTACTTCATTTGTTTCAGTTCCATACTGCGTCCTCGTCGCGGCCGAATAGTCATTACATATAATGATCATGGAGATAAAAAATGATTATTTGCATTGATGATGTCGCCACCTATTGTCGGGACGATGGAATAACGGGACGGCATCGACATGGATTTGCGTAACTGGCTTTCGTCGCTTTCGGCCGCCGGCCGATTGGCCGTGGCGAAGGAGGGTGTCAGCCTGATCGACGAACTCGCGGCGATCGCCAAGAAAGTGGAGCTTGAGCGCGCGGTGCTGTTTCCACGGCCTCAAGGTCACGACATGCCGGTCGTCGCCAATCTGTTTGCGAACCGTGGCTGGGTGGCGGACTCCATCGGGGTGCCGGAAGAGGCGCTGCTGACGCGCTTCCAGGAGGCGACGCGTCATCCGCTGCCATGGGTCGAGGTGGCGGGCGGCCCGGTGCAGGAGGTCGTTCATCAGGACGTCGATCTGCTCAGGCAGTTGCCGATCCCCAAGCATAACGAACTCGACAGCGGTCCCTACATCTCGGCTGGTCTGATGATCGCCCGCAATCCGAAGACTGGCGCGCAGAATGTCGCGATCCATCGCTGCCAGATCAGCGGGCCGAACCGCATCGGCGTATTGCTGCTGCCGCGCCATACGCATCACTATTTCCGCATGGCGGAGGAGGCCGGGACGGCGCTGGAGATCGCCCTCGTCATCGGCGCGCATCCGGCCTATCTGCTGGCCTCGCAGGCGATCGCCGCGCTTGACGAGGACGAGATGAACATCGCCGGGGCGCTGCTCGGCCAGCCGGTCGAAATGGTGAAGTGCCGGACTAACAAAGTGCGGGTGCCCGCGCAGGCGGAGATCGTCATTGAAGGACGCATCCTGCCCCAGGTTCGCGAACCCGAGGGACCGTTTGGCGAATTCCCGCAATATTACGGCGCGCGCGCCAACCGCGAGGTGATCGAGGTCGATCTGATCACCCATCGCAAGGACGCGATTTTTCATACCATCGTCGGCGGCGGCGCCGAACATCTCGTTCTGGGCGAAGTGCCGCGCGAGGCGACGCTGCTCGAACATCTGCAGCGCAGTTTTCCGAGCGTGCTTGATGTGCGTCTGCCGCGCGGCGGCACCTGCCGCTATCATCTTGTTGTGAAGATCGACAAACGCTCCGAGGGTGAGCCAAAGAACATCATCATGGGTGCGTTCGGCGCTCATTATGATCTGAAACAGGTGGTCGTGGTCGATCAGGACGTCGATATCGACGATCCTCACGACGTTGAATGGGCCGTCGCGACACGGTTCCAGGCGGACAGGGATCTGATCGTGGTGGCCGGTGCGCAGGGCTCGAAGCTCGATCCATCCGCTGCGACCGACGGCGTCAGCGCCAAGATGGGGCTCGACGCCACCCGGCCGGTAAAGGTCGAGGCGATGGCGTATAAGCGCATTCAGACGGTAGGCGAGGTCGATCTCGCCACGGCTTTCCAAAGCGACGACGGCGCCGCCTTGCGGCGGTGGCTGGCATCCTGACCGCCCCGCGTCGCCGGTATGGGAACCGCGACGATGAAAGGATGATGAAAGAAGATCCGGTCCCGGCGCCCTGGCGAGCTTACGGCCGCGCCCCCGGCTCGAAACGGGTGCCGCCGGCCGGAACCCGCGGCACTAGCTAAATGGCTTTGCAGCCTTTAAAATAGTTATTTGACAAGACTAATCGAGGTGGACGGTGGCCGCGCGAGCCGGCTTGGCTTGAGGAGTTTGCAATGTCGACCGCACTGCGGATCGCTCATGGGGCTTTCGGGCGCGTCGCGCTGCTCGACATGGACGCGTCGCTGGTCCGCCATGCGCACCCGCACTGCCATGTGCTGCTCAAGGTCGAGGGTGGGGATACGCATTTCATCGTCGCCGACCGTATCGTGCCGCTGACCGACACCATGGCGGTGTTCGTCGATGGCTGGCAGCCGCACGCCTATATCCACGACCCGACCCGGCCGCGCACCCTGATCCTGGCGCTGTATATCGAACCGCACTGGCTGCAGATTTTCCGTTCGTCCTGGGCGGCGAGCGGCGCGCCGGGCTTTTTCGCCCAGCCCTGCGGCGAGATTTCGCCCCGCATCCGCAGTCTCGCGCACGACCTCGCCGTGGTCATGATGGCTCACCCAGACAGTCGCGGCGATCAGGAAAAACTGCTGTCGGACCTGATGATTGCGGTGATCGAGCGGTTCACGCAGTGGCGCAACGCGCCGTCCATCCGCGACATGAACAATGGCGCGCGGCTCGACTGGCGCATCCGCCGTGTGGTCGAGCGCATTCGCGGCGACGCCTCCGGCACGATCGACGTCAGCCAGCTTGCTCGCGAGGCGGGGCTGTCGCGCGCGCATTTCTTCCGGCTGTTCGAATCCTCGATCGGCGTGCCCCCGCGCGTGTTCCACAACGTGGTGCGGCTGGAACATGCCATCGGCGCGGTGGTGACTGGCGATGCGCGCGTCGCCGATATCGGCGCACGGCTCGGCTTCGAGGTTCCGGCGCATTTCACGCGGTTTTTCCGCAATCATACCGGCGTTTCTCCCAGTGAATTCCGCAGCGTTTCGCGGCTGGCGAGCTGAATTTTCTTTCTGCGTCGCAGCATGAGGAATGAGACGCATTGGTAAGTTGTGAGAGCGGGCGGTATGGCCACTCTCACCTGCTTTTCCCAAAAGGTGCCGCAAGCGTGCCCGTAAGGCCGCGGTTGAGAGGCAGCGCCAGATGGGCCAGACAGCGACAATTTCTTCGACAGCGCCAGGCGGGCCGTGGATCGGCCGGTCGATGGAACGGGTCGAGGATGCGGCGCTGCTCACCGGAAACGGGCGCTATATCGACGATCTCGGCGTCCGTCCCGGCACGCTGCATGCCGCGATCCTGCGTTCGCCCCATGCCCATGCCGATATTCTTTCGATCGATACCACGGCGGCGCGCAACGCGCCGGGCGTCGCGGCGGTGCTTGTCGGCGAGGATGTCAGGGCGCTGACCGCGAGCCTTGTCGTCGGCGTCAAGGCGCCGGTGGAGTGCTGGCCGATCGCGATGGACCGGGTGCGCTATGTCGGCGAACCGGTGGCCGTCGTGGTCGCGGCCGATCGCTACAAGGCGGAGGATGCGCTCGATCTGATCGAGGTGCGCTACAAGCCGCGGCCCTCGGTGATCGATCCGCTCAAGGCGATCGCGCCCGATGCGCCGGTCGTTCATGACGGCTTCGCCAACAATGTTGCGAGCGACCGCCGCTTCCGCTACGGCGATCCCGAGGCGGCGTTTGCATCGGCGGCGCACCGCGTTTCGATCGATATCGTCTATCCGCGCAACTCGTGCACGCCGATTGAGACTTATGGCGTCGTCGCCGAATACAGCGTCAGCGAGGGCGCCTACGACATTCTTGCCAACTTCCAGGGGCCGTTCAGCATCCATGCGGTGATCTCGCGCGCGTTGAAGCTGCCGGGCAATCGCGTACGGCTGCGCACGCCGCCGGATTCCGGCGGCAGCTTCGGCGTCAAGCAGGGCGTGTTTCCTTACATCGTGCTGATCGCGGCCGCTTCGCGCGTCGCCGGACGACCGGTCAAATGGATCGAGGATCGTCTCGAACATCTCTGTGCTTCCAACTCGGCCACCAACCGCGCCACCACGCTGGCGGCGGCGGTGGATGCCAACGGCCGGGTTCTGGCGCTCGACTGGGATCAGATCGAGGATTGCGGCGCGCATCTGCGCGCGCCGGAGCCGGCCACGCTCTACCGCATGCACGGCAATCTCACCGGCGCGTACGACATCCGCGACATGAGCGTGCGCAATCGCGTCATCGTCACCAACAAGACGCCGACCGGGCTCAATCGCGGCTTCGGTGGTCCGCAGGTGTACTTCGCGCTGGAACGGCTGATGCAGCGCAT
>JBEBWH010000156.1:0-7473 GCA_040392305.1 Bradyrhizobium sp.
CAGCTATCTCGTCGAACGCCTGATGGAGACCGCCGCGCGTGAACTGAAACTCGAGTCGGCAGAATTCCGCCGCAAGAATTTCGTCACCGCTTTTCCGCATCAGACCCCGGTGATCATGGCCTATGACATCGGCGACTTTAACGCCTCGCTTGATGCCGCGATGAAGATGATCGACTATGCCGGTTTCCCTGCCCGCAAAGAGGCGGCCAAGAAAGCAGGCAAGCTGCGCGGCATCGGCCTGTCCTGCTATATCGAGGCGTGCGGCATCGCGCCGTCCAAGGCTGTCGGCAGTCTCGGTGCCGGTGTCGGCCTGTGGGAATCCGCGGAAATTCGCGTCAATCCGGTCGGCACCATCGAGGTGCTCACCGGCTCGCACAGCCACGGACAGGGCCATGAGACGACATTCTGCCAGTTGATCGCGGAGCGCCTCGGCGTGCCGATCGATCAGGTCTCCATCGTGCATGGCGACACCGACAAGGTGCAGTTCGGCATGGGCACCTATGGCTCGCGCTCGCTCGCGGTCGGCGGCTCGGCCATCGTCAAGGCGATGGAGAAGGTCGAGGCCAAGGCCAAGAAGATCGCCGCGCATCAGCTCGAAGCGTCCGAGGACGACATCGTCATCGAGAACGGCGAGTTCAAGGTGGCGGGCACCGACAAGGCGATGGCCTTCGCCAATATCGCGCTTGCGGCCTACACCGCGCACAATCTGCCTGACGGCATGGAGCCGGGCCTGAAGGAAAGCGCCTTCTACGATCCGTCCAACTTCACCTTCCCGGCCGGCGCCTATATCTGCGAGGTGGAGGTCGATCCGGGCACCGGCAGGACGGAGTTCGTCAACTTCGTCGCGGCGGACGATTTCGGACGGCTCGTCAATCCGATGATCGTCGAGGGCCAGGTGCATGGCGGCCTCACCCAGGGCATCGGCCAGGCGCTGCTCGAACACGCCGTCTATGACGACAACGGCCAGCTCCTGACCGCCTCGTTCATGGACTACGCCATGCCGCGCGCCGACGACGTGCCGTCGTACGACCTGCATCACACCACGACGTTGTGTCCGGGCAATCCGCTCGGCGTCAAGGGCTGCGGCGAGGCCGGCGCGATCGGCGGCTCGGCCGCCGTCATCAACGCCATCACGAACGCGATCGGCAACAACAAGCTGGATATGCCGGCGACGCCCGACCGGGTGTGGCACGCGATCCACGGCAAGGCATAAGGGGACAGCGTCATGTATGAGACCCATTACCATCGTGCATCGAGCATCGACGATGCGGCTGCGCTGTTCGCCAAGGGCAGCGACGCCAAATATCTTGCCGGCGGCCAGACCCTGCTGCCGGTGATGAAGCAGCGCCTCGCCGGGCCGTCCGACGTGATCGACCTCGCCAAAATTCCGGCGCTGATCGGCATCGAGACCTCCGGCGATAGCGTGACGATCAAGGCAGCGACGCCGCATTACGACGTCGCCGCCGAAGGCGCGGTCCAGCGCGCCATCCCGGCGCTGGCCTATCTCGCATCGGTCATCGGCGATCCGGCGGTACGCTATCGCGGCACGATCGGCGGCTCGATCGCCAACAACGACCCGGCGGCCGACTATCCGGCGGCCGTGCTGGCGCTCAACGCCACCGTGAAGACCAACAAGCGCGAGATCGCCGCCGACGCCTTCTTCCAGGGCCTGTTCACGACGGCGCTGGACGACGGCGAGATCATCACGCAGGTCTCGTTCCCGGTTCCGGCCAAGGCGGGCTATGCCAAGTTCCGCCATCCCGCCTCGCGCTTCGCGCTGACCGGCGTGTTCGTCGCCAAGGCCAAGAGCGGCGAGGTGCGCGTCGCCGCCACCGGCGCCTCCGCCTCCGGCGTGATGCGCGTGCCGGCGATCGAGCAGGCGCTGCAGTCGAACTGGAGCGCCGCCGCGCTCGACGGCGTCAGCATCAGCGCCGACGGCATGATGGCCGACATCCACGGCAGCGCCGACTATCGCGCCAATCTCATCAAGGTGATGGCGCAGCGCGCCGTGGCGCAGGCCGGCTGATCCCGGCAGACCGTCGCCCCCTCTCTCAATGGCGCGCCACGGCGCGCCATTGCCGTTTGTAACGCAATGCTCGCGCCAGCCGCCGCCCGCGCCGGATCGCGATATCGCTCCTCCGCAACGACTTTCCAAAAATAAACTCCTTGCAGCCCCTGCCCGCGCACGGGACAATTCGCCATGCCTGAACAGAACCGACGCCGGGCTACGGCGCCTCTCCCGCATTTTCTGAATGGACCGTCCAGTGACTGACACTGCCTCGCATTCGTCCGCCGCCCCCGCAACCGCGCGGACCGGCGGCTCTCTCAGCGGCTTCCGCATCGTTGAATTCGCCGGGCTCGGGCCGGGTCCGTTCGCCTCGATGATGCTCGCCGACATGGGGGCCGACGTGGTGACGCTGACCCGAGGCGAGCAGCCGCAAGGACTGCGCGGCACGGTGATGATGCGCGGCCGCCGGACGATCGTAACCAATCTCAAGGACAAGGCGACCGTCACCGAGGTGCTGACGCTGCTCGATGGCGCGGATGCGCTGATCGAGGGCTATCGCCCCGGCGTGATGGAACGGCTCGGCTTCGGGCCGGACGTGGTGCTGGGACGCAATCCACGGCTCGTCTATGGCCGCATGACCGGCTGGGGCCAGCACGGACCGCTCGCGCACGCGGCCGGTCACGACATCAACTACATCGCGCTGACCGGGGCGCTGGCGGCGATCGGCCCCCGCGAGCGGCCGGTCGCGCCGCTCAATCTGGTCGGCGACTACGGCGGCGGCGCGCTCTATCTCGTCGTCGGCATCCTCGCCGCGCTGCTTGAAGCGCAGCGCTCCGGCAAGGGGCAGGTGATCGATTGCGCGATGTGCGACGGCGCGGCGTCGCTGATGTCGATCTTCAGCGAACTCGCCGCCGGCGGGCGCTGGCGCGACGAGCGCGAAAGCAACATGCTCGACGGCGGCGCGCATTTCTACGGCACCTATGAATGCGCCGACGGGCAGTTCATCGCGGTCGGATCGATCGAGCCGCAGTTCTATGCTGAACTGCGCCGCCTCGCCGGCCTCGACGACACGATCTTCGACGCGCAGATGAACGCAGCCGACTGGCCGGCGATGAAGGCCCGGATGGCCGCCATCTTCAAGACCAGAACGCGCGCGCAATGGTGCGAGATCATGGAGGGCACGGACGTGTGCTTCGCGCCGGTGCTGACGCTCTCGGAGGCTCCGAACCATCCGCACATGGCGGCGCGTCAGGTCTTCGTCAAACACGAAGGCGTCACGCAGCCCGCGCCCGCGCCGCGCTTTTCACGCACGCCATCGGCCATCCGCGTGACGCAGACGGCCGACATCGCCGATATCCTGGCGGAATGGCGTGCATCTCGCTAAGGCATGTCGGCCCAAGCGCAAATCGCGCCATTGCGGGGAGGCGGAGTAGAACAAGACGCGCCGGAGCACGATCCAGTTCAGTCAGAATGGACCATGCTCCGGACGTCCCCTCTCTACCCCTTTGCCGGCAGCACGGTCCCTTCGACCTCGCCGAAGCCGATGCGATAACCGTCGCCCTGGCACCAGCCGCGGATGACGAGCGAGTCACCGTCCTCAAGGAAAGTCCGCTGAACGCCATCGGCAATCTGCATCGGCCTGGTGCCGTTCCAGCTCAGCTCCAGCAGGCTGCCGAATGAATCCGGGGTCGGCCCGCTGATGGTGCCGGAGCCGAGCAGGTCGCCGACATTCATCGCGCATCCCGACGAGGTGTGGTGCACGAGCTGCTGCACCGACGACCAGTACATATACTTGAAGTTGGTACGCGTAATCACCGCCGACGCGCGCCCCGCCTTGAACGTCACTTCAAGAGCGAGATCGTAGTTGTTGGCGTTCGCCTGCCGCAGATAGGGCAGCGGCTCGGGATCCTGCGCCGGGCCATTGATGCGGAACGGCTCCAGCGCCTCGCGGGTCACGATCCATGGCGCGATCGAGGTGGCGAAGGCCTTGGCCTGGAACGGTCCGAGCGGCACATACTCCCAGGCCTGGATATCGCGCGCGCTCCAGTCGTTGAGCAGGGCGAAGCCGAAGATCATCTCGTTGGCCTCCTGCTCGCTCAAGAGGTGCCCCATCGGCGATGCGCCACCGATCACGACCCCCATTTCCAGCTCGAAGTCGAGCTTGCGCGAGGGGCCAAAGCTCGGCCGCTCGGCATCCGGCGCCTTGAGTTGCCCGCGCGGGCGATGGAACGGCGTGCCGCTGACGACGACCGTGGAGGCGCGGCCGTTATAGGCGATCGGAATATGGCTCCAGTTCGGCAGCAGCGGATTGGTCTCGCCGCGAAACATCTTGCCCGTATTGGTAGCATGCTCTTTCGACGAGAAGAAATCGGTGAAGCCACTGACCGCGATCGGCCTGTGCAGGCGCACGCCATCCATCGGCACCAGCGCCCTCGCCCGCAGCGCCGCATCGTCGCGCAGCTCAGCATGGTCGTGCCGCAGCAATTCGCTGATGCGCGCCCGCACGGCCGACCACACTTTAGGACCCAGCGCCATGAAGGCATTGAGCGAAGGTTGCGCGAATACCGCCGCTCCCTCCGCCGCCTTCAACAGCCCCGCCTCTTCCAGCACGGCCAGGTCCAGCACGAAGGCCCCGATCGCGACACCGACGCGCGGCACCTCTCGGTCCGCCGCCGAGAACACGCCATAGGGCAGATTCTGGATCGGAAAATCCGACCGCGAATCCACCTCGACAAACGACTTCAGCTTGGGATCATTCGGATGAGACAACGATTCCTCCACTCGAAACGCGGCATGCCCGGATATCCTCCGGGCATGCGCCTGACTGATGGGATACCGGGCCGTGGCCCGGCATCATGAAGATTAGGTCAACGCTTGGCCGGATCGAACCGCTTTTCGAGATTCTTCCAGCAATCGGTATAGTCGGCCTGCAGCGTGGATGCGGTGGCCGCATACGCCGTCACGCGCTGGGCGAAGCGCGTCTCGAACATGAAGGCCAGCGTGTTGGTCATCTTGACCGGCACCTGCTCGCCGAAGCTTGCATGATCGAACGCTTCACGATCGGGGCCATGCGGCAGCATGCAGTTGTGCAGGCTGATGCCGCCCGGCGTGAAGCCTTGCGGCCGCGCGTCATAGACACCCTCGATCAGTCCCATGAACTCCGACATGATGTTCATGTGATACCACGGCGGGCGGAAGGTGTTCTCCGCCACCGCCCACCGTTCGGGAAAGATGACGAAATCGATGTTGGCCGTCCCCGGCGTTTCCGACGGCGACGTCAGCACCGTGAAGATCGACGGATCGGGATGGTCGAACGCAATCGCGCCGACCGGCGAGAAGGTGCGCAGATCGTATTTGTACGGCGCGTAATTGCCGTGCCAGGCCACGACATCCATCGGCGAATGGCCAAGCTGCGTCATCCACAGCGCGCCGCCCCACTTCACATAGAGTTCGGTCGGCTCGTCTTTATCCTCATAGGCCGCGACCGGCGTGAGGAAGTCGCGCGCATTGGCAAGACAATTGGCGCCGATCGGTCCCCGCTCCGGCAGGGTCAGCGCGCCGCCATAGTTCTCGCACAGATAGCCGCGCGCCGGACCGGAGGGCAATTCGACGCGGAATTTGACGCCGCGCGGGATGACGACGATCTCGCCGGGCGCGGCATCGATGACGCCGAACTCGGTGACGAAGCGCAGCGCGCCGGTCTGCAGCACGAACAGCATCTCGCCGTCGGCATTGTAGAAATGCTGATCCACCATCGACTTTGTGATCAGATAGACATGCGCCGCCATGCCGCTCTGCGCGCCGGCGTCGCCCGCCGTCGTCATGGTCTGCACGCCTTGCAGGAATGTCATGTCCTGCTGCGGGATCGGCGCGGGATCCCAGCGCAGTTGCGCGATCGGCATATCGTCCTCGATGCATGGCGCGGTGCGCCACAGCCCGGCATCGACTTTCTCGAAACGGCCGGAATGCTTGACCGAGGGACGGATGCGATAGAGCCACGAGCGCTCGTTGGCCCCGCGCGGCGCAGTGAAGGGCGAGCCGGACAATTGCTCGGCGTAAAGCCCGTAAGCGCACTGCTGCGGCGAGTTGCGGCCGATCGGCAGCGCGCCGGGCAAGGCTTCCGTTTCGAAACTGTTGCCGAAGCCGGACATATAGCCCGGCGTCACATTGGCCGACGCGCGGCTGATGATGTCAGGTGCCAGATTGTAGTTCATGCCTAACCTCCCTGAAGCGCCGCCCACATCTCGCGGTCGCGTTCCGCGGTCCAGATCACCGGATCGTCGATGCCTGAGGCCTCGTCGAACGCGCGCGAGACGTTGAACGGAAGACAGTGCTCATAGATGGCGAAGCTGGAGAATTTGGGGTCCATCACCTCGCGCGTCGCCGCCATCGTTTCCTTGAGATTGCGCCCCTTCGCGACCGAGATTTCCGCCGCGCCGTACAGGGTCGAAACGAAGTCGCGCGTCATGGCGATGGCTTCGCGCGTGGTATCGATTCCCTTCAGCGCATCGCCGCGTCCCGGCGCGACCGCCTTCGGGTTGAACTCGCGAATCTCGTTCAGCGTCATCGGCCATTCGCGCAGATGCGCGTCGCCGCAATAGCAGGCCGAGTGATATTCGATCAGATCGCCGGAGAACATCACCTCGGCGTCGGGCACCCACGCGACGATATCGCCGGAGGTATGACCGGCACCAAGCTGCATCAGCCGCACCTCGCGCTTGCCGAGCCAGATCGACATCTCGCCCTCGAAAGTCAGCGTCGGCCAGGTCAGGCCGGGAATGCTTTCGGCGTCGCGGAACAGGCGCGGAAAGCGGCCGTATTCGGAATCCCAGTCCTGCTGGCCGCGTTCGGCGATGAGGCGTCGCGTCTCCTGCGAGGCCACGACGCCCTGCGCCTGATAGGCCGAAGCGCCGAGCACGCGCACGGCATGATAGTGCGACAGCACGACATATTTGATCGGCTTGTCGGTCACCTGCCGGACGCGCTCGATCACGCTCTTGGCCATGGCGGGCGTGGCCTGCGCGTCGAACACCAGGCAGCCGTCGTCACCGACGATCACCGCGGAATTGGGATCGCCTTCGGCCGTAAAGGCATAGAGATCGGTTCCGATTTCGGAGAACGTGACCTTCTTCTCCGAGAGATCGGCGGTCGAAGCGAAACCCTTTGCAGTCATGCGTGGTCCTTTACTGGCGTTGGCCCGGTCGCGCCGGGCGCATTGAGACTGTGACGCCGCGCCAGCGCGATGGCTTCGCGCAGCACGCCGAGATCACCGATATGGTTGGCGAGCACCAGCACCAGCGCGGTGTCGAGCGCTGCACTCTCCTCCTCGCTGAGGCCCCGATGCGCCTCGACGATCAGCCGATAGGCCGTGTCCGGATCGGAAAAGTTCGAGGCGGTCGACAGCGTCATGGCGGTCCTCATGCCTGCCCGCAGGCGCGGGCGAGCGCCGCATCGATCGCCGCGCG
>JBEBWH010000157.1:0-7460 GCA_040392305.1 Bradyrhizobium sp.
GCTTCATCACCATGTATTCCGACGTGGTGCTGGGCGTTGAGCACCACCATTTCGAAGACGCCCTTGACCAGGTGAAGAACCGCAAGGGCTATGGCCTCGACACCGATCTGTCCGCCGAGGACTGGAAGGGCCTGGTCGGCGTCTACAAGGACATCGTCAATCGCGAGCTTGGCCGCCCCTTCCCGCAGGACGCGAAGGAGCAGCTCTGGGGCGCCATGGGCGCCGTGTTCGGCTCGTGGATGAACGCCCGCGCCAACAAATACCGTGAGCTGCATGGCATTCCGGCCAGTTGGGGCACGGCGGTCAACATCCAGGCCATGGTGTTCGGCAATCGCGGCGTGACGTCCGCCACCGGCGTCGCCTTCACGCGCAATCCCTCGACGGGCGAGAAGGAGCTGTACGGCGAATACCTGATCAACGCCCAGGGCGAGGATGTGGTGGCCGGCATCCGCACGCCGCAGGACATCACCGAGAAAGCCCGTATCGCGGCCGGCTCCGACCGGCCCTCGCTCGAGCGGGAAATGCCGGCGGTCTACGCTGAACTCGTCCGCATCTATGGCCTGCTGGAAAAGCACTATCGCGACATGCAGGACATGGAGTTCACGGTCGAGGAAGGCAAGCTGTGGATGCTGCAGACCCGCAACGGCAAGCGCACGGCGCGCGCCGCGCTGCGCATCGCCGTTGATCTGGCCAGCGAAGGTCTGCTGACCAAGGAAGAAGCGGTGTTGCGCGTCGAGCCCCAGGCGCTCGACCAGCTGCTGCACCCGACCCTTGATCCCAAGGCGCCGCGCAACGTCATCGCCAATGGCCTGCCGGCCTCGCCCGGCGCCGCCTGTGGCGAGATCGTCTTTACCTCCGATGAGGCGGAAGAGGCGCGCAAGGCGGCCCGCAAGGTCATTCTGGTGCGCGTCGAGACCAGCCCGGAAGACATTCACGGCATGCACGCCGCCGAGGGCATCCTGACCACGCGCGGCGGCATGACCTCGCACGCCGCCGTGGTGGCGCGCGGCATGGGCAAGCCCTGCGTCTCCGGCTGCGGCGTGGTCCGCGTCGATTACGGTCGCGGTCTGATGACCGTCGGCAACCGCACCTTCAAGGCCGGCGACGTCATCACCATCGACGGCTCGCTCGGTCAGGTGCTGGCCGGCAAGATGCCGATGATCGAGCCGGAACTGTCCGGCGAGTTCGGCACGCTGATGGGCTGGGCCGACGAGGTGCGCAAGCTGAAGGTGCGCACCAATGCCGATACGCCGCCGGACGCGCACACCGCGATCCGGTTCGGCGCCGAGGGCATCGGCCTGTGCCGCACCGAGCACATGTTCTTCGAGGAGACGCGCATCCGCACCGTGCGCGAGATGATCCTCGCCGAGGATGAGCAGACCCGCCGCGCGGCGCTCGCCAAGCTGCTGCCGATGCAGCGCGCCGATTTCGTCGAGCTGTTCGAGATCATGAAGGGCCTGCCGGTGACGATCCGCCTGCTGGACCCGCCGCTGCACGAATTCCTGCCGCACACGCAAGGCGAGATCGACGAAGTGGCGCGCGTGATGAACGCCGATCCGCGACGTCTGGCCGATCGCGCCCGCGAGCTTGCCGAGTTCAATCCGATGCTCGGCTTCCGTGGCTGCCGTCTTGCGGTGGTGTATCCGGAGATCGCCGAGATGCAGGCCCGCGCCATTTTCGAGGCGGCGATCGAGGCCGGCAAGCGCACCGGCAAGACGGTGGGCGTCGAGGTGATGGTGCCGCTGATCGCGACCAAGCCGGAATTCGATCTGGTCAAGGCGCGCATCGACGCCATCGCGCAGGCGGTGGGCAAGGAGACCGGCAAGGCGCTCGACTATCATGTCGGCACCATGATCGAGCTGCCGCGCGCCTGTCTCAAGGCCGGCGAGATCGCCGAGACCGCCGAGTTCTTCTCGTTCGGCACCAACGATCTGACGCAGACCACTTTCGGCATCAGCCGCGACGATGCGGCGAGCTTCCTGCCGACCTATACCGCGCGCGGCATTCTCGCCGCCGATCCGTTCGTCTCGGTGGATCGCGAAGGCGTCGGCGAACTGGTCAGGATCGGCGTGACGCGCGGGCGCAAGACGCGGCCCTCGCTCAAGGTCGGTATCTGCGGCGAGCATGGCGGCGATCCCGCATCGGTGGCGTTCTGCCACCAGCTCGGCCTCGACTATGTGTCGTGCTCGCCCTATCGCGTGCCGATCGCGCGGCTCGCCGCCGCGCAGGCCGCGCTCGGCAAGGACCCCGAAAGCCTGGCCTGATCGACGCCACCGAGGTGCGATAAAAAAGTGTAACAAATGAAGACGGCCGGGCCAGCGCCCGGCCGTTTTTGTTGACGCGATCTTTACCAAGCCCGCACACGCGCGATTCACCACGCGAAGCGAAAGCCGGACGCACGTCACGCATGCGCTTGCCTGTGGCGGCGCTGCATCGGCGATTAACGGCGCGGCAACTTTAACAGTGTATCACCGCAATCGATCGAATTGCGCCGAAGGCGCGGGGTCGGTCGTGTAGCTGTGTTGCGTGAGTTGCGTATGTTCCGAGTACGACACCGGCCGACGAGCGCGCGTCTCGTGTCCTTCGGCATCGGCCTCAGCGTCTTCGCGGTGCTGCCGTCGCAGATCGCGCATCAGGATCTCGCGGCGCTGCTGGCGCGGCAGCCGGGCGTCACCGAGCGCTGGCAGCAGCAGGCGTTTCCCTCGGCATTCCGTTCCATTCAGGTTGCGACCTTCGGCTTCTCGCGCCCGATCGGCACCGAGACGCCGGAAAGCACGCCCTATCTGTTGGCGAGCCTTGGCGAGATGCCGGGGCAGCTTGCGCGCGCCCTGACGCGCCGCGCGCTCGGCGAACCGGTGAAGCCGCTTGCGCCGTCCGACTATCCGACCGTCAACCGCGACCGCAAGGGGCCGCGTCTGGCATTGCCGGCCCCCGCCGTCATGCCGGGCAATGCCGCGCCGGATGATGCCGCGCCGGCTGCCGAGGGGCTGGCGGCGAACGGAGCCGCCGCCGCGCCGCTCGATGCCGAACTGGCCGAGGCGCTCAAGGCGCCGCCGCTGCCGCAATATGACGAAACGCCCGACGATGAGAGCCCGGCGGATGTGCTGGCCGCGCCCGCGCCGGTGGCGCCAAGCATCCGCCCGGACGAATTCTCGATCAAGACGGCTGGCCTTTACTTCGGCGCCGGTTCGCTGGGGGTGCCGGTCGGCGAACTCCAGAACTGGCGGCCGGGCGAGGCGCCGGTGATCGTGTCGCCGTTGCGGCCGGCCGACCCCGAGATCAAGGCGACCGCCGCGCTGGCGGTCCCGCCCGCCGCGGCGAAGGAAGAAGGACAGTCAAGCGCTGGCAAGGGCGTCGTCGATGCCGGCAAGCCTGGTCCGAAAAGCCCGGCCGAGCGGCTGAAACTCGACGCCAAAGCGCGGGCGAAGGCGGAGAAATGCCTGGCCGAGGCGGTCTATTTCGAATCCCGCGGCGAGCCGGTGCGCGGCCAGATCGGTGTCGCGCAGGTCGTGATGAACCGCGTCTTCTCCGGCTTCTATCCGACCACCGTGTGCGGCGTGGTCTATCAGAACGCGCACCGCAAGCTCGCCTGCCAGTTCACCTTCGCCTGCGACAATGTGAAGGATGTGGTGCGCGAGCCTGAGATGTGGGTCCGCGCGAAAAAGATCGCCAAGGCGACGCTGGACGGCCATCTCTGGCTGCCGGAAGTCGGCAAGTCGACGCACTATCATGCCTACTGGGTGCGTCCGCGCTGGGTGCGCGAGATGCGCCGCATGTACAAGCTCGGCGTCCACACCTTCTATCGCCCGCGCAACTGGGGCGACGGCAGCGACGAGCCGAAATGGGGCACGCCGGAGGAGACCGCCGCCATCGCCGCCAAACTTGCCGCACTCAAGAATTAAGGGGCTGGCTGCGCCGATTGGCCGGTCACGGGCCGAGACTGGCGCGAGGCGGTATTCTGTCGTAGGTCAATCCTTCCAGAAAAATCCAGTAGCGGGAGCAGGCGAGTGGCGACGTTCAAGGCAATCCGGATCGACAAGGCGGACAAGGGCACCACGGCGGCGCTGACGCAGTTCGACGAAGCCGAGCTGATGGACGGCGACGTCACCGTGCGCGTGGAATGGTCCACCATCAATTACAAGGATGGCCTCGCCATCACCGGCAAGGCGCCGGTGGTGCGGCGCTTCCCGATGATCGCCGGAATTGATTTCGCCGGAACCGTCGAGCAGTCCTCGCATCCCGACTGGAAGCCCGGCGACAAGGTCGTCGCCAATGGCTGGGGCATGGGCGAAACCCATCTCGGCGCCTATGCCGAGAAAGCGCGGGTCAAGGGCGACTGGCTGGTGCGGCTGCCGGAGGGCTTAAGCGCGCGAGACGCGATGGCGATCGGCACGGCCGGCTACACCGCGATGCTCTCGGTGCTGGCGCTGGAACGCCACGGCCTGACGCCGAACGATGGCCCGGTGGTGGTCACGGGCGCGGCCGGCGGCGTCGGCTCGGTCGCGATCGCGCTGTTGTCCAAGCTCGGCTACCACGTCATCGCTTCGACCGGCCGAGCCTCGGAGGCGGATTATCTGCGTGGCCTCGGCGCGGCTGAAATCATCGACCGCAACGAGCTGTCCGGCGCGGCGCGCCCGCTCAACAAGGAGCGCTGGGCCGGCGGCATCGACAGCGTCGGTTCCACCACGCTCGCCAATCTCCTCTCGATGACGAAGTATGGCGGCGCCATCGCCGCCTGCGGGCTCGCGGCGGGCATGGATCTGCCCTCGTCGGTCGCTCCTTTCATTTTGCGCGGAGTGTGCCTTTTGGGCATCGATTCCGTGATGTGCCCGATTGCGCGCCGCAGGCAGGCCTGGGAGCGGCTGGCGCGCGATCTGGATCACGGAAAGCTTGCTGAAATCACACAGGAAATTTCACTGGACGAGGTCATGGCGACCGCCCCGAAGATTCTCGACGGGCAGGTGCGGGGCCGAATCGTGGTGAGGATTTCCTGACGCTGTTCAGACTTTCCCAACGAAGCTGCGCCAATCTTGCCTCAGTTGGTATGGTAAGCAGCGGGTAAAGGGCAAGGCCGCTCAGACGGTCGCCCTCGGGGTCCTCGCAAGCGTGGAGTAGCGAGTATGCGTTTGGTTCTGGGTACGGTCGCGGCGATGGCGCTCGCGGCTCCGGCATGGGCGGGCGAAACGCCGAAGCTCATGAGTGCGACCGAAGCGCAGAGCTTCGTCGCCGGCAAGGTGTTCGCCTTCACCTGTTTCGATGGTACCCGCGGCGCGGGCCGCGTGTTCGCCGACGGCTCCGCGGCCGGCAAGGTGCAGTTCGGCGGCTCCGGTCCGGAACGCCATATGCGCGTGCCCGCCAACACGCTGCAGGTCCGGGGCGAGTCGGTCTGCGCTTCGCTGAAAGGTCTGCCGTTCTCGCCCTGCTTCAATCTGCAGAAGTCGAGCGAGCGCAGCTTTCGCGGCTCCGTTTCGGGCATGAGCTTCGCCTATTGCGATTTCCACCGCCACGGCACCGGCCATATCATCATGGCGCGTTCGCTGTCGTCGCACCGCTCGTCGCGGCCGCGTTCGCTGCATGCGCCGGGCGTCACCCGCGAGGCCGACGCCGCACGCGCCGCCACTTCCGGCACGGTCGGCAGCGCCAGCGTCACCTCCGAGCTGCGCCGCACGACGGACTGACGTCCCTCGTCGCAGGCGGGAGCTGGTCCCTTACTCCAGATCGACGCGGAACGGGCGGCCGCTCACCGACATGTCGCCCGGCCCGATGGCGTCGAGCGCGGCGACCATACGGCCGTTGCGTGCGAGCACCTGATCGGCCAGCGTCACGATGCGGCGGTTGGGATAGGCGCAGGGCGACGCCGCGCGGATCTGCCGCGCGATCGTCACCTCGTCGCGCTGCGGATTGAGCGCGCAGGCGACCGTGAAGGCGCTCGCGGTGGAGCGGCTGATCCCCGCGAAGCAATGGATAACCAGCGGCGCGGCGCGATCCCAGCCGTGCGCGAAGGCCAGCACCTGATCGATATGCTCGCGCGCCGGAGCAACGAAACCCTCCGCCGGCTCGGTGATGTCGTCCATCGAGATCATCAGGTGATTGGTCGCGAGGATCGACGGCGGACGCTGCACCGCGCTGATCTTGCCCATCACGGTCAGCACATGGCGCGCGCCGGTCGCGGCGACGGTGGCGTGCAGATCGGCGAGCGAGCAGACATGGATCATGGCAGGCCTGTGAAACGCGGAGACGGCGCGACTATAGCGTCGTGGTCATGGGGGTGAAAGCGCGCCGGCCGCGAGCAGCCGGAACCGCGCCAGCAGCCGCTTTTCGGCGCGTCCGGCGGACCATGGCGTAAGATAGTCGGTCTCGACCGATTCCGGCAGCTTCGGGTCGCGCCCGAACAGCCGCCTCGCTTCCGTCTGCGCGAAGCCTGCGAGGCGCGTGGCTTCGAGATAGGCCGCGCCGCGATCGGCGGCCTTGATCAGCGGTTCGATGTCGGGCGGCGTCGCGGCGGGCAGGCCGAAGCGCAGATGGATGGCGCCGAGCAGGCGTTTTTCGACGGCTTTATAGGAACCGCCGATCACCGCCTTGAACGGCGAGATCATGTCGCCGACGACGTATTCCGGCGCGTCGTGCAGCAGCGCGAACAGCCGCGCGCGATGATCGATGCGCGGAACCTGCGCGCGCAGCACGGCCTCCACCAGCAGCGTGTGCTGCGCCACCGAAAAGATATGCGGGCCGTTGGTCTGGCCGTTCCAGCGGGCGACGCGCGCGAGCCCATGGGCGATGTCCTCGATTTCGACGTCGAGCGGCGAGGGGTCGAGCAGGTCGAGGCGGCGGCCGGACAGCATGCGCTGCCAGGCGCGCGGCGGCGCCGCGGCCGCATTGCTTTGCCGCGACGGAGACTTGCGCGCGGTCATCGGCGGGGGCGTCGCGATGGCGGCTTGGCCGCGCCGCAGGTGGCGTGGCAATGGCAGCTCACGAGGTGATCGTTGACCATGCCGGTCGCCTGCATGAAGGCGTAGACGATGGTCGGGCCGACGAATTTGAAGCCGCGCGACGACAGTTCCTTCGACATCGCGATCGAAACCGGCGTCGAGGCCGGCACGCTCCTGACGGTCTTGAAGCTGTTCACCCTGGGCGCGCCGCCGACGAAATCCCACAGCAGTTGCGAGAAGCTGCCGCTGTCTTCCATGATCCTGAGATAGGCGCGCGCGCTCGTCACCGTGCCTTCGATCTTGGCGCGATTGCGCACGATGCCGGCATCGTTCATCAGCGTTTCGATCTTGCGCGCGTCGTAGCGGGCGATCTTTGCTGGCTCGAAGCCATCGAAGGCGCGGCGGAAGTTGTCGCGCTTGCGCAGGATGGTGATCCAGGACAGCCCGGCCTGAAACCCGTCGAGGATCAGTTTCTCGAACAGCGCGCGGTCGTCATATTCCGTCACGCCCAATTCGGTGTCGAGATAAGCG
>JBEBWH010000158.1:0-7421 GCA_040392305.1 Bradyrhizobium sp.
TACGAGGCGAGCGGCGCCGGAGACATTGATTTGCCGATGTCGCCGGCGGTTGCTTTCTGTCGCGGCCGTGAGGTTACGCTATCGTTGCCGTGCGGACTGCTCGTCAGGCCATCCGCTTCTTTTGCGGCCAGCCCCATTTTTCACACGATAGTTCTCCGCGAGACTCTTATGCCTCGCGGATTGAGCGGACGGAGCGTCCGCCTTGCCTGTACCTTACCTGTTGTGCGTCGCGGTGATGCCGCGGACCTATTCCGCGGCCTGTGCGTAGTCGTCGATCGGCGGGCACGAGCAGATCAGGTTGCGATCGCCATAAACATTGTCGACGCGTCCGACCGGACACCAATATTTGTCGACCGGCGAGGTCCCGGCGGGGAAAACCCCCTCGGCGCGGGAATACGGCCGATTCCAGTTATCGTCGGCGATGTCCTGGGTGGTGTGTGGCGCGTGTCGCAGTGGAGAGGTTTCGATTGTCAGACGCCCGGTTTCGACATCCGCGATCTCGCGGCGGATCGCGATCATGGCATCGCAAAAGCGATCGATCTCGGCCTTCGCCTCCGATTCGGTCGGCTCCACCATCAGCGTCCCGGCCACCGGGAAGCTCATGGTCGGCGCGTGGAAGCCGTAGTCGATCAGACGTTTGGCGATATCGTCCACGGTCACTCCGGTCGTCGTCTTCAATGGCCGGGGATCGAGGATGCACTCATGTGCGACGCGGCCGCGCTCGTTGCGGTAAAGCACGGGGAAATACGGGTCGAGCTTCGCCGCGATGTAGTTGGCGTTGAGGATCGCGATTTCCGTGGCGCGTCGCAGGCCGGCTCCTCCCATCATCAGAATGTAGAGGTAGGAGATCACCAGAATCGAGGCCGAACCGTAAGGCGCCGCGGAGACGGCGCCGACCGGGGCCGAGCCGCCATCGAGCGCAGGGTGGCCTGGCAGGAACGGCGCCAGATGCGCCTTCACCGCGATCGGTCCCATGCCCGGTCCGCCGCCGCCATGCGGAATGCAGAACGTCTTGTGAAGGTTCAGGTGGCTGACATCGGCGCCGTAGTCGCCGGGCCGGGCGAGGCCGACCTGGGCGTTGAGATTGGCGCCGTCGAGATACACCTGCCCGCCTTGCGCATGAACGATGTCGCAGATATCGCGGATATGCTCCTCGAATACGCCGTGGGTCGAGGGATAGGTGATCATGATGGCGGCGAGGCCCTCGGCGTGCTGCCCGGCCTTGGCGCGCAGGTCGTCGACATCGACGTTGCCGTTCGCATCGCAGGCGACGACGACCACGTCCATGCCTGCCATATGCGCGGATGCCGGATTGGTGCCATGCGCGGAGGACGGGATCAGGCAGACCGTGCGACCGGGCTCGCCGCGCGCGGCATGGTAGCCGCGGATCGCCAAGAGCCCGGCATATTCACCCTGCGCTCCGGAGTTCGGCTGCAGCGAGACCGCATCGTAGCCGGTGATCGTCGCCAGCCACCGCTCAAGCGTCGCGATCATGACGTGATAGCCGGTGGCCTGATCGCGCGGCGCGAAGGGGTGCAGCGCGCCGAATTCCGGCCATGTCAGCGGGATCATCTCCGTCGTCGCGTTCAGCTTCATGGTGCAGGAGCCGAGCGGAATCATGGCGCGGTCGAGCGCGAGGTCGCGATCGGACAGCTTGCGCATATAGCGCAGCAATTCCGTCTCGGAGCGATGCGCGCGGAACACCGGATGGGTCAGAAACGCGCTGGCGCGGCGGAGCGCGACGGGCAGGGCGTCGGTCGCCTCGGCGTCGAGCGCGGCATAGGACAGCTGGCCGCCGAAAGCGCGCCACACGGCTTCCACCGTTTCCGGCGTCGTCGTTTCGTCGAGCGCGATGCCGAGAAGATCGCCGTCCACACGCAGGTTGAGCCTTTCATCACTTGCCCGCGCGAGAATCTGCGCCTGCGCTTCGCCCGCTTCGACCGTGAGCGTGTCGAAGAACGTATCGTGGCGCAGCCCGAAGCCAAGCCTGCGCAGTCCGAAGCCAAGCACGGCGGTGCGGCGGTGGACGGTGCGCGCGATAGCGCTCAGGCCCTCCGGGCCATGATAGACCGCATACATGCTGGCGATGATGGCCAGCAGCACCTGCGCGGTGCAGATGTTGGACGTCGCCTTTTCGCGGCGGATATGCTGCTCGCGGGTCTGCAGCGCCAGCCGATAGGCCGGCGCGCCGCGTGAATCCACCGACAGGCCGACGAGCCGGCCCGGCAGCGAGCGCTTGAGCGCGTCGCGCGCCGCCATATACGCCGCATGCGGTCCGCCATAGCCCATCGGCACGCCGAAGCGCTGGGCGGAGCCGACCGCGATGTCGGCGCCGAGTTCGCCCGGCGGTGTCAGCAGGGTCAGCGCGAGCAGGTCGGCGCTGATGATCGAGAGCGCGCCCTTGGCGTTCAGTGTCGTGATTGCCGGGCGCAGGTCGCGCACCACGCCGCTGGTGCCGGGATATTGGAGCAGCCCGCCGAACACCTCGACGCCGTCGAGATCGCGCAGCGGATCGCCGACGATCAGCGACCATCCGAGCGGCTCGGCGCGGGTGCGCAGCACCGCGAGCGTCTGCGGATGGACTTCATGGTCGACGAAAAACGTCTTGGTCTTGTTCCGCGCGGCGCGCTCCGCCAGCGCCATCGCTTCCGCCGCCGCGGTGGCTTCGTCGAGCAGCGAGGCGTTGGCAACATCGAGCGCGGTCAGGTCGCAGATCATGGTCTGGAAGTTGAACAGTGCTTCCAGCCGGCCCTGGCTGATCTCGGGCTGATAGGGCGTGTAGGCCGTATACCAGGCGGGGTTTTCCAGGATGTTGCGCTGGATCACCGTCGGCAGGATCGTGCCGTAATAACCTTGACCGATCAGCGATGTGAAAATGCTGTTCTGTGCGGCGAGCTTGCGCATATGTGCGAGCGCCTCGGTCTCGCTCAGCGGATGGCCGAGGTCGAGTGCGGTCCGCTGCCGGATCGCCGCCGGAAGCGTCTCGTCCATCAGCGCGTCGAGGCTGCTTGCGCCGACGGTCTCCAGCATCGCCGCGATGTCCCGCGGCGAGGGGCCGATGTGGCGGCGGGTGAAGTCCATGGCGGCGTCGGAAAGCGCAGTGCGGGACGCGGTCATGTGCGAGATCCCTGTTCGTTACGACAAGTGAAAGACAATCAGGCGACGAGCGCCTGATATGCGGCTTCATCCATCAGGCCGCTGAGTTCGCCCTGGTCGGCGATGCGCAGTTTGAAGAACCAGGCGCCGGCGGCATCGGCGTTGATCTGCGCCGGTTCGGCGGCAAGCGCGTCGTTCGCTTCGATCACTTCGCCGCTGAGCGGTGCGTAGACGTCCGACGCGGCCTTGACCGATTCCACGACGGCCGCGGCGTCGCCCTTCTTGAACTGGCGGCCGACCGCGGGGAGTTCGACGAACACCACATCGCCAAGCTGCGATTGAGCGTGATCGGTGATGCCGATCGTCGCGATATCGCCGTCGATGCGAAGCCATTCGTGGTCGGCGGTGTAAAGGGTGGTCATGCGTTGATCCTCAGCGCTTGTAGGAATGGGCAATGAAAGGAAGCGGCGTGACGCGCAGCGGCAGGCGCTGGCCGCGGACATCCGCAAATATCGTGGTGCCGTCACTGGCGAGTTCGGGCGGCAGGTAGCCCATGGCGATCGGGCCGTTCACGCTGGGGCCGTAACCGCCGGATGTGACGATCCCGGACACGTCAGTTGCGTCCGCGTTCGCGAACAACCTGGCGCCGTCGCGCACCGGCGCGCGTCCCTCGGGGCGCAGCCCGACGCGCTGCTTTGCCGGTCCCTGGTCGAACTGGGGCAGAATGACGTCCGCTCCCGGAAAACCTCCCGCGCGCGCGCCCGCGCCGCGGCGGACCTTCTGGATGGCCCATTCCAGCCCGGCTTCGACCGGGGTGATCGCGGGATCGAGTTCGTGGCCGTAGAGGCAAAGTCCGGCTTCGAGGCGGAGGCTGTCGCGGGCGCCGAGGCCGATCGGCCACACGTCCCGATCGGCCAAAAGCGTAGTCGCCAGCGCTTCGGCCTTGTCGGCAGGGATCGAAATTTCGAAGCCGTCCTCGCCGGTGTAGCCCGAGCGCGAGATGAAACAGTTGGCGCCGCCAATGGAGAGCGTCCGGGCATCCATGAAGCGCATTGCGGGCGCGTCCGGGCACAGCCTGCCGAGAATGGCGGCGGCTTGAGGCCCCTGCAATGCAATCAGTGCGCGATCCGCCAATATGTCGATGGTGCAGACGTCTGACAGTTCGGCTCGCAGATAGGCTTCGTCGGCGGCCTTGCAGGCGGCGTTGACGATCAGGAACAGGTGGTCGCCGGCATTGGCCACCATCAGGTCGTCACGGACGCCGCCGGCTTCGTTGGTCAGCAGCGCGTAACGCTGGCGGCCCGCCGGGAGGTTGAGAATATCCTGCGGCACCAGCCGCTCAAGCGCCGCTGCGGCATCCTCGACCCGGCCCGATTTGGCGCGAACCGCGATCTGTCCCATGTGCGAAACGTCGAACAGCCCGGCGGCGGCACGGGTGTGGAGGTGCTCCTTGAGCACGCCGGGGGCATACTGCACCGGCATTTCATAGCCGGCGAACGGGACGATTTTAGCGCCATGAGCGACATGGAGGTCATGGAGCGGGATGCGATGGAGTGTGGGCGGGTCGCTTGCAAGCATGAAAGGCTCCTGACGGTTATCCAAGGATGATTCCCCGATCTCGCCGTCGAAGCCCCATCTGTCGCTGCGCCTGAGAGTATTATCCCGTCGGCGGACGCCGCGGAACGCCGGGTTCCGCTACGCCTCTTTCCAGATGTCGTCCAATCACGCGGTCCTTTTGCCTGAGAGTTTCCGGGGCGGTTGCTCCTTCGGCGCCGGCGCGAGGCCGGTCTCTCCCGACGTGATTGTTTTGCTCAATCAAATCCGGCCGGAAGCAAAACACGGCTTTTCCGAAACTGTCAACGCGGCCGGCGGACATATCCAGAAGCGCCGCCGGGACATCGCAGAAGGCGATCGGGCGAAGCGCCGGGATAATCGTCCGCTGGCCGGCCGGCGTGGGGTTGGCTGAACAAGCCCTTGATCTCATATACGGTTTGTGGACAGGACGGAGCCGCGCGGCTACAAGCGGTCGCTGGAAAATTCGAAGCCGCAGCCTCGTCGGTCGCGGCCAATGGCGCGAATGGATTGAGATGAGTGGCGTAAACGAGATCAGGTCGGCGTTTCTTGAATACTTTGCCAGGCACGGCCATGAGGTCGTAGCGTCGTCGCCGCTTGTTCCGCGCAACGATCCCACCCTGATGTTCACCAATGCGGGGATGGTGCAGTTCAAGAACGTTTTCACCGGCGTCGAGAAGCGGGCCTATCAGCGCGCCACCACCTCGCAGAAATGCGTTCGCGCCGGCGGCAAGCACAACGACCTCGACAATGTCGGCTATACCGCGCGTCATCATACTTTCTTCGAGATGCTCGGCAATTTCTCGTTCGGCGATTACTTCAAGGATGTCGCGATCGAGCTGGCGTGGAATCTGATCACCAAGGACTTCGGCCTCGCCAAGGAGCGGCTGATCGCCACCGTCTATGCCGAGGACGACGAGGCGTTCGGCCTGTGGAAGAAAATCGCGGGGCTGCCGGAATCGCGCATCATCCGCATTCCGACCTCGGACAATTTCTGGCAGATGGGCGACACCGGTCCTTGCGGCCCGTGCTCGGAGATCTTCTACGACCACGGCGAGCATATCCCCGGCGGACCGCCGGGCTCGCCGGACGAGGACGGCGACCGCTTCATCGAGATCTGGAATCTCGTCTTCATGCAGTTCGAGCAGGTCGAGCCGGGCCAGCGCAATCCGCTGCCGCATCCGTCGATCGACACCGGCATGGGGCTCGAGCGCATCGCCGCCGTGCTGCAGGGCAAGCACGACAACTACGACATCGATCTGTTCGCCGCGCTGATCCGCACCATTTCCGATATGACCGGGGTTGACGGCAACGGTTCGCGCAAGGCGTCGCATCGCGTCATCGCCGACCATCTGCGGGCGTCGTCTTTCCTGATCGCCGATGGCGTGCTGCCGTCGAACGAGGGGCGCGGCTATGTGCTGCGCCGGATCATGCGCCGCGCGATGCGCCACGCGCAGTTGCTCGGCGCAAAGGAGCCGCTGATGTGGCGGCTGGTGCCTTCGCTCGTGCACGAGATGGGGCAGGCCTATCCCGAACTGGTGCGGGCTCAGGCGCTGATCACCGAAACGCTCAAGCTTGAGGAAACCCGTTTCCGCAAGACGCTCGAGCGCGGGCTCACGATCCTCGATCAGGAAAGCGCCGGCCTCGCCAAGGGCGGCAATCTTCCGGGCGAGGCGGCGTTCACTCTTTACGACACCTATGGTTTCCCTCTCGACCTTACGCAGGATGCGTTGAGGTCGCGCGGCATAGGCGTCGATCTCGACGGCTTCAATGAGGCGATGGAGCGCCAGCGCGCCAAGGCGCGCGCGTCGTGGTCCGGCTCGGGCGATGCGGCGGCGGAGACCGTCTGGTTCCCGCTTCGCGAAACCCATGGCGCGACCGAGTTTCTCGGCTACGAGACGGAGGCGGCCGAAGGCGTGGTGACCGCGCTGGTCAGGGACGGCAGCGAGGTGCAGAGCCTGAAGGCAGGCGAGAGCGGCGCGATCGTTCTCAACCAGACGCCGTTCTATGCCGAATCCGGCGGCCAGGTCGGCGACACCGGCGTCATGACCGGCGAAGGCGTGCGCGTGCGCGTCACCGATACCCAGAAGAAGGCCGGCGATCTGTTCGTGCATTTCGGCGTGGTCGAAGAGGGCGTGCTGAAGCCCGGCGCGGCGTTGCAGCTCATTGTCGATCATGGGCGCCGATCGCAGATTCGCGCCAATCATTCGGCGACGCATCTGCTGCACGAAGCGCTGCGACAGGTGCTCGGCGATCACATCGCACAGCGCGGTTCGCTGGTCGCGCCGGACCGTTTGCGTTTCGATTTCGCCCATCCCAAGCCGATCACGGCCGACGAACTGCGCCGGGTCGAGGACATCGCCAATGACGTCCTGCTCGAAAACGGCGAAGTGACCACGCGGCTGATGGCGGTCGATGATGCGCGGGCCTCGGGCGCGCGCGCGCTGTTCGGCGAAAAGTACGGCGACGAGGTGCGCGTGGTGTCGATGGGCGCGGGCTCCGGCAACACGCTTGGCTGGTCGGTGGAGCTGTGCGGCGGCACCCATGTCAAGCGCACCGGCGATATCGGCGTTATTTCAGTGCTGGGCGAAAGCGCCGTCGCCTCCGGCGTGCGGCGCATCGAGGCGCTGACCGGCAATCAGGCGCGACATGCCGCCAATGCGCGCATCGATATCGCCAGGACAGCGGCGAGCGAACTGCGCACGACGCTTGAGGACATACCGGGCCGTATCGCGGCGCTGCTGGAAGAGCGC